>JAQGJF010000730.1 GCA_028290765.1 Tardiphaga sp. | reverse complement strand
GTTAAAAGCAGACATATTCAAACAAGTATACGGCTGATGCCCTATATATCCTGCGTGCCGCCCAATCCTAACTTCATGAGGTTACTAATCGGCTCCTGATGGCAATGCCGCCCCACATGGGATTCGACATTGCCGACGTGGCCAGGCCGTTTCGAGATCACGCAGCCGTTTCGCCGCGAGCTCTCATTTCGCGAGGGGGGGTCCACGCGGGTACCATCGGCAGCTTGGCCGACATGGCGACGACCTGCGCAGGTGCGACGATGTTGCCTCATGGCTGTTGCAGCCTCCACTGTCGACTACACGCTGAAACTGCTAGCGCCTGCTGTCGGCGACGTGCTGGTCGCGCGCTACCGATACAAAGCCAAGGGCATCTTCGCAGCACTCAGTCAACAGGCCACGCGCGCGCGGGTTAGAAACGGATCAGAGTGCCGGGAGGTGGGTAGATGAAGCGCTTCACCCTCCACGGCAGCCCGCATTCGCTCCCGACCTATAAAGTGGCGCTCATGCTGCACTTGTCGGGCGAGCCGTTCTCGTTCCGGTACGTGAGCTTCCAAAAAGGGGTCCATAAGACGCCGGAGTTTCAGGCGCTGTCCCGCTGGGGGCAGGTTCCGGTTCTGGTCGATAACGGGCGCGTCCGTCTGCAGTCGACAGCCATCGTCGAGCATCTGGCGGAGACACTCGGATCATTTCAAGGCACCGACCCAGCGACGCGTCAGCTAGTGCGCGAATGGTTGTACTGGGAAGTCGATGTTCTGTTTCCACCGATATTCAACTGCTATGGCATTCAGCTGGGCAAGCAAAAACTGCTGCCGATCAGCGTCGAGCCGACGATCGCCGATTACCATGGCCGGTGTGCCGAGGCCGCGTTGTCGGTGTTGGACTCCCACCTCGCCAAGGGTAACTATCTTTGTTCCGGCGAGCCCACGGTTGCCGACCTCGTCTGCCGCTGCGATGTGGCCTTTGCCGAGAGCTCCGCGATCGACCTGGGACGGTGGAAAAATGTCTCCAACTGGGCCGCGCGCATAGCAGCGCTGTCAGGCTTCAAGCCGCCCCTCGAATTGCTGCCGATGGCGGACGCCGAGCTGTCATCCGGAATGTAGCGCATGGCTGTTGATGGCAACGGCAAAAGCGCCGCTGCCCTCACAACTATACGCAACTTTGAATCGCTGCTGTTATTCCGGCAATAAGCAATGCCCGATCTTTCCCGTTCCGCCACAGGACTTGGACTCCCCACTGCGTGAGGAGGAGAACATGTCGCCAAATCTGCTCTACGCCCTCATCCTTGTCGCAGCAGTGGCTCATGCGACATGGAACGCCCTAGTCAAGAGCGCCACAGATCGCTTGCTGACGATGGCCGCGATCCGGCTCGTAGGCCTGCGCTTCGGACTTGCTGTGCTGCCGTTCGTGCCTTGGCCAAGCGATACGGCACTGATATGGCTTGGACTCGCATGCGGGGCAAACTTCGCCTATCACGGTCTCCTCATCCAATCCTACCGAGTTGGCGATCTGAGTTTGGTTTATCCGCTCGCGCGTGGATCGGCACCGGTCCTCCTGGCTCTCACCGCCTTTATGGCAATCGACGAGCGTCTTGGTCCAGCGCAAATCGCGGCCGTCATACTCATCACGGGCGGCATCCTTGCACTGGTGATCGGTAAAGGCAGCGACGGGACGGCCGTCGGTTTCGCGTTGGCGACGGGAATCTCCATCGCCACCTACTCCTTCTTTGGCGGCTTAGGAGTCCGCTCCAGCGTGAGCGTTCTCGGCTTTCAGGCTTGGCTCGAAATTCTAACCGGCCTTGGTATACTCATCTTCGCGGCGATTAGCCGCCGGGGCCAAATTCGCGCCTTCACGCGAACAAGCGGGGGCATGGGATTGCTGGCGGGCGTGCTTTCGGTCAGCGGCTATTTGGCCTTTCTTGCGGCAGCGAAGGTATTGCCCTTGGCACCCGTCGCCGCCCTGCGAGAGTGCAGCCTGATTTTCGGCACTATCATCGGCGCGGTGTCGCTAAAAGAAGGTTTCGGTCTGCGCCGCATTACATCTGCTATCTTGGTGACCTCTGGCATAATTGCACTGGCGGCAAGCGCGTTTCACTAAGCCCGGGTCACTATCAGTGATGACGTTCGAGCATTGCTCGCGCGCGCGACGCCGGTCTGCGTCAGCTGGAGAACCCAATGCTCTAGGTCCCGCTCGCGCTCAATCGGACACGACTTTCCAACTGCGGTCATCACCGCGCTCGATCACCGAGTAGCGTGAACCGAAGGGCTCTGGAGTGACACCGCGTACACAAAGTTCGATACGGTCGACATTCATCCTGACCAAAATGGTGTCGGGATCATCCGGGCCGCCCGGAAAGAAGAGACGCCATTTCTCAAGCCAGCGGCGTCGAATTTCGGATCTGTCTTCGATGAGTATGGCTTTGCCGATAAGCGCAACATAGGCGCGGTCGGGATGATACTGGTAGCCAAGCGTGAGTAAGCCGGCGCGTTGAATATCCGCCGCCTTGCGAGAGCTGCGCCGCGTCACAAACCGAATGGTCCAATCCTCCTCGCCAGGCACCCCCGCAATGGGTCCGACAACCCGGACATTGACTCCGCCCTCCTCGGAAGGCGTTGCTGCCCAGCAATCGGCCACTCTTGCCATCGTATCCTCCGCGGCAGCGAGCAACCGATCCACCTGAGCCATACTCCTCATCGTGATATCCGCCGGTGCGTTCGCCATCATCGCCCCTCCATTTGTGAAAGAACCGTATCTCGGATACTACCCGATGTTGACCACTGGGTCTAGACGTATTAGACTATAACGATGGGACATGCACATTTCGAACACGCGGACTTTCTCGTCGCCGCGCGCGAACTAGCGCGAAAAGGCGGCCCCGCGCAGGTGACAGTGGCGTCGGTGATCGACCGCCTTAAAGCGCCAAAGGGCTCGTTCTACTACCGCTTCGCCTCACGCGACCTACTACTCGGCGAGCTCTGGCTAGCGACCGCCTTGGCGTTTCAAGAGGGGTTCGTTGCCGCCATCGAAGACGGCAACGGCCTTGCGGCGGCGCTGCACATGCCGGCTTGGGTCCGCCAAAACCTGGACGACGCTCGTCTGCTATTGCTCTACAGCCGGCACGATTTTGTCACTGGCGATTGGCCCGAGCCCCTCGTGCTTGGCGTCGCCGATCAGGCGCGACGCTTCGAATCTTGCCTGGAAAGATTCGCGGGACTGACTTGGGGTGGTGTCGACGCAACAAGCTTAAGACTGTCCCAATTCGTCCTAGCCGACGCGCCCTTGGCGGCCGTGCGCCCGCACCTACAGCGCCGTGAGACACCGCCGGGCCTTGTCGACGAGATCATCACCATCACCTATCGCAGCCTTACGGTCGATCGTCCGATACCGACAGCCGGGTCTCAAAACGACACGAAAGCATGACGCCTACCCTCGTTCGCCGGTCGCATTCTTTTTTGCTCAATGAAACGATCCAGGTATCCGTTGGGGACCTAATAGCCATGGGAGTTGCCTCGCGGGCAATGAGACAGCTTCATCCTTTCGCTTGCCGGCCGTCCCCCAAGCAGCGAACAATTCAACCTGCTCACGCCTTCGCCAGTTTCATCCAACCTTGGATCGCCATATTCCGCACGGTTGGTTTCGCCAACACGCCCATGGCGCATGACGTGGCGGAGGATAGTGGCATCATCGCTCTTTTGAAGCCGCGCTTAAGAGCGCTTGAACACGCCGCACAAGCCGCTGAAGAAAGAGCCAGGTCCGCCATTTCCAACTTCTTACCGAAGGTTCCGATGGCCAAATATCTTTCTGTTGCCGCCTGTCTTTCGCTTTTCATTCCAAATGCCGCGATGGCGGCAGCACGGCGGTACCGAACAGGAGCAGCGCGCGTGCGCCGGCAATGTTCAGAGATACTGCCGCCCGGTGCTTGGTCAGGGCGATTTCGCCGTGTTGGCTTGCCTCCAGCAACATCGGGCAAAGCTAAGCGCTGCCTGCAAAAAGGTTCTGACGGACCACGGTCAGTGACGGCGAACGCGTAAACCGAGCCGCGGCCACGGAACGAACTCGGTTATCGCCGGTTCATTCTGAGCTGCAATATTTCCGGGACCGTCCGGATTCGCGCAGACCCATCCCGAGTCCAAATCGATGCCCGCATCCAACCTCGCTCGCCGCCTTCCCGGATCCGTCGCGGCTAAGCGCCGCCGATCCTCCCCGGCCCACCCGTACGCGGTAGCCGCAGCAGTAACGGTCGGAGCATTAGCGTTGTCGGCATTGGTCAACCGACACCTTGCCAAGAGGGCCGAGCATGACAATCCGCCCACTGGTCAGTTTCTTGAGGTAGATGGCGTTCGACTTCATTACGTCGAACGTGGCTCAGGCGAACCGGTGGTTCTTCTCCATGGCAACGGCAGCATGATCGAGGATTTCGAAGCGAGCGGTCTAGTCGGACTTGCCGCGACCACTCATAGGGTCATCGTTTTCGACCGGCCCGGCTTCGGCCACAGCGACCGGCCGCGCAACGTCCTATGGACGCCCGATGCTCAGGCCGAATTGATCAAGCGGGCACTCGAGCGGCTAGGGGTTTCCCACGCAATCGTCCTCGGACACTCTTGGGGCGCCTCTGTCGCAGTCGCGCTGGCTCTAAAATATCCCGCATTACTGCGGGGATTAATCCTCGCTTCGGGATACTATTACCCGACCGCGCGGGCCGACGTCGTTGCACTGGCCGCGCCGGCCCTGCCATTGGTGGGCGGCGTCCTGAGCCACACCTTGTCACCACTGGTTAGCCGAGCAATGTGGCCGCTCATGATGGCCAAAATATTTGGTCCCCGGTCCGTACCAGGGAAGTTCGAAGTATTTCCAAAGGAGATGGCTCTCCGTCCTTCTCAGATCCGGGCGTCGGCCGCGGAATCGGCGCTCATGATTCCGGACGCTCTCCACTTCCAAAACCAATATGCGGATTTGAAGATGCCGGTCGTCATTATTGCAGGCGAGCAAGACCGCTTGGTCGACATCGATAGACAGTCCGCCCGACTGCATTCGGAGATTCCGCAGAGTACGTTCCACCGGATTCCAGAAAACGGCCACATGATCCACCAGACGGCGACAAATCAGGTGATGGCGGCGATCACTGAAGTGGCGAGCGTCCGACCCCACTTGGACTGACGCGCGTCGCGCGGCGTTTGGTCTGGTGGCGGCAAGCCGTGAAAAAAGTGCAGGGGCGTTCATATCCCGGGTCCATGGGCTTCGGCCGTGGAGAAGGGCTCCGACCAAAATTGGTTTTGCTTGAAAATAAGGTCCGTCGCTTTTCGGAACGTATGATCCCGCGGCCGCTTGGTTCTTGGATATCCTTACTTAAGGAATTGCATGACAATCGCTCCTTCGATCATTCCGTCAAACGAGGCCGAACGCATGTCGGCCGTTAGGCGGTATGACATCTTGGATACGCCCCCCGACGGAACTTTCGACCGGCTTACATCGCTTGCTGCACGGCGATTTAACGTTCCGATCTCCATCATCAGCATCGTGGACAGCGACCGCATCTGGTTCAAATCGCACCATGGCGTACCGGTGGAGCAGATCGGTCGCGATCCCGGGTTGTGCGCCTCGGCAATACTTACGCCCAACCCACATATCGTCGAAGATGCCCGCAAAGATGTCCGCTCGTTGGCGAACCCGCTTGTCGCTGGAAACTTCGGATTGCGTTTTTACGCCGGCGTTCCGCTCCGCACCAATGACGGTTACAATCTCGGCACGCTGTGCGTCATCGATAAGGCGCCTCGCCCGATAGATCAGAAACAAATCGACGACCTGAAGGATTTAGCCTCAGTCGTGATGGATCAGATGGAGCTGCGCATTTCCGCCCGGCAGGCGGTTTCGAACGCCGAAATGATGGCGCGCGAGATAGACCACAGGGTAATGAACAGCCTTCAGTTCATTTCCGCCATGTTAGGCATGCAGGCCCGCTCGCCCGGCCTCACGGATGCCGCAAGCCAGCTGCAGATCGCCTCGGAGCGAGTTGCGGCGGTAGCGCGCGTTCACCAGCACTTTTACATGGGGCAGGCCAGCGAGAGCATTTCTTGCCTAGAGTACATCCGGCGGCTTTGCGCGGACCTTTCTGTCGTGCTGGGCAGACCGATCGAAGTTCATGGCGATGACGGAAAGATCGCCAGCACGCTCGTGCAGCCTATCGGCCTTCTGGTGAACGAACTTGTCACCAACGCCGCGAAGCATGGCGACGGAAAGATAACCGTGACCTATCAAGGGCAAGGTGCAAAACGCACGCTGATGGTTTGCGATCGCGGCAAGGGACTGCCGCGGGGTTTCGATCCCGATGCGTCGCGCGCCGGGCTCGGCATGAAAGTGATCGGCATTTTGACCAAGCAACTCAAAGGCACTTTGACCGCCGATGCAAACCGAGAAGGACCCGGTTCCTGCTTCGAGGTTTCCTTCCCAGCTTGAATCTTAGGTGATTATCGCGTCGCGAGCAGTGAGAGTTAGACCGTCCGCAAAGAGCGGACTCCAACTGGGTTATTGCGTGGTCGTTTCATTGCACTGTGTCGTTATAAATGTTCGGTAACCGCTTATTCTCTCGGCGCCTGCTAGGTACAGAACATGTGGACTGCAGGTCGGACAGCCAAGAAGGTATTCAAACAACCGGGCGCCTTCGCGCTGGCCGTGGTTAAGCAGTTTCGTGCTAACCAGGGTGTGCTGCTCGCCGGTGCCGTTGCGTATTACACGCTTTTATCACTAGTTCCTCTGCTGATTCTCATTCTGATGGCACTTTCTCACATCATCCCGGAAGACCGTTTGCTCCTTACCCTCAGTGAGTATTTGGAGTTTGTGGTCCCCGGGCAATCAACAGCCTTGGTTGAGGAGGTTCGAACCTTCCTCGCTCACAAAGAAGTCGTGGGGGGTATTCTCTTCGTCACCATGCTCTTCTTTAGCGCCTTGGCGTTTACAATCCTAGAGAATGCGATGTCGGTGATCTTCTATCACCGAGTCAAAATAAAACGGCGACATTTTCTCGTATCCGCAGTGATGCCGTACCTTTTCATTCTCTTTCTTGGCATAGGTCTTCTCATCGTTACGGTGCTCTCTGGGATGCTTCAGTTCGTCGGCACCCGAAGCGTTACGATTTTGGGCCAGCCACGCTCATTGGACCAAATTTCGATCTTTCTCCTTTATGTCGTCGGGGTCACCGGAGAAATGTTGCTGCTCACCGCAATATATTTCATCATGCCTGTTGGGCGATTGTCCGTGCGTCATGCCTTGATCGGCGGGGCGACGGCCACGCTCCTCTGGGAATTGATGCGTCATATTCTCGCGTGGTACTACACCACAATGTCACAAATCCAACTTGTTTACGGTTCTCTCACCACAGCAATCGCCGTGCTGTTGAGCGTCGAGCTTGGCGCGTTGGTCTTATTGGTTGGCGCACAAGTGATTGCGGAATATGAGCGCATCAGCCGCGAGCCCATCGAAACGCATGGTCGATCAATGAAACTAGAAGGCACCGCTGAACGTAAGACGTGACAATCATGAGACGGCAACCTGCAGCTTGGGGCGGGCGGGTGTGCGCTCATGTTACCTCCAAGGTTGGTCGTGCATCCGGTTCTATTGCCGGTGCCCGAGCGTGATGCCCATTCGCATCGCTTTCTGGCGCAATGATCCGACCGTCCGCTTAGTCAATTTTGATATCTGGGCAATCGGCGTTTTCGCCTTTGCATGAATCTGCAATTCCTTCTCGTCGCCCGTTGAATATTCACGACGCGCGATCTTCTTTGCCTTCTTAGCCACCAGAGCCTCCTTTTTTGGGAGGCGCTTTCTAGCACCGTGATCCAATTAAGCAAGGCGCAAACCAGCTAGCTTTCCTTCTTGAACAGAACGTCCGTATCTTTCCGCTCTACGGCCCTAATCGCATAGTTGGTGAGTTTCACCCGTTTTCTTTCCCCTGCGCGCCAGGCTGACGCAATGGCAGTTGCCGCAATGGTTTGTGTCTGTTTAAATTTAACTGCTTGGCCCGAGCGCATGAGATAATCCATCGCGATGTTAAGCGCGTCATCCATCCTGTTGTCGAACTCTCCGAATGGCCAGGGATACATAAGGCACCCGACATTAATCGGGACAAAACGCTGATCAAAAACATCTGTTCCGAGGCTTGAAGCAGTTCCTTCAGCGAACGCGTCTCAGCATGGTACAATTTGGCAATGGAAGAAGATAACGCCGCAGGGCTTAAACAGCGATAATTTCCGTTAGTTAGCCAAATGACATGGGCCTTGAAGACCTCCGGGCGTACCCCGCTCGCCGTTCGTCATCCTTAGCCTGTCGGCTGTACCGGCGGGTTTGTGTTAGCGCAATGAAAAAGCTTCGCTGTCCTTTTGAGCCAAGATTCGCATCCGTCGTCGCTTACATCGCTGCTGTTCTCAAAGCTGCAACCATGCTGCCTATCTCACTGGCAAAAGAGATGGCCCCGGTTAAAGGGCCATCTTCAATGGTGTTAATCGTCGTGATGATGGCGACGATGCTTAATCACGACCACGTTCTC
>JAQGJF010000672.1 GCA_028290765.1 Tardiphaga sp. | reverse complement strand
GACATTTCAAGCTGTCTCCGCTGCTCTCCGGCGAGGATTCACCGCCACGGGCCACCCATTCGACGACCACCATGGGCCGATACGGGCCGGCTGCTATCATCGTGGCAGCTGCCCTTGCACTGGTTCTGGCCGCAAGCAGCAGCTTTACCGAAGAGCGTATGCTGGCCCGGCAGGACGACATCGAATTGCAGGTTCTGGCAAAGGAGGACCCCGCGCCGGTCGCTCCGATGTTGTCCCTGATGAAAGAACTCAAGACCCCGGTTCGGATTTTTTCGGAATGGCGATGGGCCTGCGCGTTTCACTTCAACCGAAATAGCGGGCGGTGCATCAGGATTTCCCCGGATGATTTTTTCCGCGCGCGCCCTGCTTCACTGGTCGGGAGCACGGAGGATTCCGTTTTGCTGATTCTGGTCAATTCGTCGGTCAACAGCGAGCGGGAACGCAGGCTCACCGAGGCTGGATTTGTCGAAAAACAGACCTCAGCCGACGGCTTTCGATATTTCGTTCGCGATCGACGCGGCTGATTCTATTTTGCGACCACGATGATGGTCCAGCGTGTCGGCGTCGCGGAGCGGTCTTCCTTGACGGAGCGGACCAGCCCGGTGATATCGGATCCACGCACGTTCAGCGTCATCGCGCGACCGCCGAACTGGGCATAGCGGCAACGTCGGGCTTCGCGGGGATCCGTTGTTTCGATGGTATGCAAGATGAACTCTCGATTATCCGACGGCGCAGGAAATCTGCGATGCCGGAAACCGTATCGGCAAATGCTTAACGATTCTCATTGCGATTTCCGCCCGCAGGGTTTTCGCTCGAGCAACGAAAATCTCCATCGACGAAGCAATGGTTCGACTGGAGATCGCTAGCCAAACACCGATGCAATCCGCTTCCACAGCGACGGGCTCGAACGGTCGTCGTGAACGGTCTTGGCCGGTTGGGTCGCGCTAACTGGATCCGACGCCGGAAACGTGCCGACGAGGCCGCTCTTCAGGTCCTCGTGCATCTGCTTGTCTGCCCTCGCCGCGTCTTTCGGATCGACGGCGTGCTTGTCGTACGGTGCGGGATCGAATTTTTCAGCCAATTTTTCAGCCATGGCGTTCTCCTCGGAGGGAAAACGCCCACGATGACGCATCGTTCCCTTCACGCGCTCGCGGTTGCAGGGCCCGCGAGGCGCATAAGGCTAGTCGAGGCCGCGTTCGCGGCTGAGCCGGACCATTTCTTCGATGAAGATGGCCTTCTGCTTGGCATCGAGGCTGGCAAACAGCGGTTCCGCCGCGTCCGCGACATTCCTTTGATCGACCGCGCGGTCGTTGAGGAATTGCGCCTCGTTGCGCATCTGCTCGATGATGTCGTCGGGCGGATCGCGCTTGGCACGCGCGATGCGCAAATTCAGCCGGTCGGCGCCGTTGTGCCCGAGGTAGTGCATGGCGCTGTTGAACCCGGTCCAGTGCTTTTCCTGTTCCGGCGTCATTTGCAGCTCGGCCTTGATCCGATCGATGTTCTTGTCGCTTTCCGCGACAATCTGTTCCGCGGTCAGCGGTTGCAGTTCCGCCTCCTGCACTGGCTTGCCCTTCGCGCCCTTGGCCGCCTTGGCGGCCTTGGCGGCATCCTTGGGCGACGTGCCCGGCTGGGCGCCCTGCACCGGTCCACGCACGTTGCTGTTGTTGTTGGCGGGCACGCCAAGCACGCCGGTGAACACGCCCACCACGCCGCCGATCGCGCCGCCCAATACGCCGCCGACCGGTCCTGCGGCCTTGTTGCCGGCCTTGGCGCCCTGCTCGACGCCTTTGACCAGCCCCTGGGCGTGGATCGCCGGGGTTGTCGCCAGCAGCATCATGGCGGCGGCAGAGAGCGCGAAACGCCATCTGGAAGTGGTGCGTTCCGCGGTTGTCGGACGAATCATACGTGCATCTCCGTGCTCTTTTGCGTTCTGTGGCGGCATTCTGCGGCGGCGCAACAGACAAATCGCTGCTTGCCGCGAAACCCTATCGTTTTCACGTCCCGCGAGTCTACCAGACCACGTGACGCAGCATCGGATTGGCAGTGGACCCTGCCAAGAAGCTCCTGCTAAATAAGCCCAAGCGCCGGTTCCTCAGGCGCACGAGCGGAAACCATCAAGGGCTGGCAAGGGACTGAAATGACCACCAACAAGAAAAAACTGCTGATCACGGAATCTCTGTCGCAATTGGGCCGGGCCCTGTTTCGGGAACGGGGCGATATCGAGGCGATCGAATTCCCCAACATGATCTCCGCCGCCGATTTCGAGAAATTGCTGCAGCAACAGGCCCCCGTCCACGGCGTCGCGCTCGGCGCCACCCGATTCGGCGAGGCCGAACTGGAAGCCGCGCAGGATATGCAGGTGGTGGCGCGGATCGGCGTTGGTTACGATTCGGTCGATGTCTCCGCGCTCAGCCGCCGCAAGGTTCCCCTGATGGTTGCCGGCACCGCCAACTCCCCCTCGGTTGCCGAACAGGCGATGTTCATGATGCTGACCCTGGCCAAGCGCGCCGTCGAACTGCACGCGCTGGTCAAGGACGGCCAGTGGAGCACCCGATTGGGGCTGCTGCCGTTCGACCTGTTCGGCAAGACCGTGCTGATCGTCGGGTTCGGACGCATCGGCACCCGCACCGCCAAGCGCTGCCTGGCGATGGAAATGAACGTCCTCGTCTACGATCCCTATAAATCCGCAGCCGAGATCAAGGCGGCCGGTTGCGAGCCGGTTTCAGACCTCGATGCGGCGCTGCCGCGCGCCGATTTTGTCACCCTGCACTGCCCGAAGACGCCGGAGACCACCGGCATGTTCAATGCGGCGCGGCTGGCGCGGATGAAGCCATCGGCCTACCTCATCAACACCGCCCGCGGCGGTATCGTCGTAGAGGCCGCCCTGCACGACGCGCTGGTGTCCGGCAAGCTGGCAGGAGCCGGGCTCGACGTGTTCGAGCAGGAGCCGCCGCCGCTCGGCCATGCGCTGTTCGAACTGCCCAATGTCATCATCGCGCCGCACGTCGCCGGTGTCACCCGCGAGGCGCTCGAACGGATGGGCGAGCAGACCGCCCGCAACATGCTGAGCGCGCTGGATGGCGAGCCGATCCGGCAGAATGTCATCAATCAGGACGTGCTCGGCTAGAACCTGCGGCCACAAGCACCTTCAAAACATCGGGCTGAAAGGCTATGTCTGTGCCGCACGGCGGTGTTTCGCGCGGCATGACGTTTGCCTCGCATTCGCTGCCGGTCCATACAGGTGCGGCCATGGAGAAAAAGGAAGACGCCGGTCTGCAGGGGACCCAAAAAACCCAAGGTGTGTGGGAACGAAGAACCGTGGATCGGCGTTGGGGTCAGAACCAATTGTTTGGTTCGTTCCGAGTGGATTCCCGGGTTGATTCTGGAGTGCGGCCGGTGACTCAAAGCGATCCAACCGACGACGCACTCGCTGCGATCGCGAGCATTCTGGAAAAGCCGAATGAGCGACCGGTCCAAAAACCTGTCGACAGACCTGAAGTTCCGAGCCCCGAAAG
>JAQGJF010000657.1 GCA_028290765.1 Tardiphaga sp. | reverse complement strand
GAAGCCTGCGAGGCGCTGGCCGGCCTCGACCTTCGGCCAAAGCTTTCGCAGGTGAAAATGCCGGTGCTGGTGCTGGTCGGCGAACACGACGAAGCCACCCCGCCGCCTATGTCGCACGAACTCGTCGCCGGCCTGCCGGATGCGCGGCTGGTGCTGTTGCCAGGCTGCGCCCACGTGCCGCCGCTGCAGGCGCCGGAATTGTTTCTGGAAGCGATCAAGGGATTTTTGAAGGCGTAGGCGCCTCCACACGTCATGGCCGGGCTTGTCCCGGCCACCCACGTCTTTCTTGCGGGGGTGCTGTTAAGTCGTGGATGCCCGGGACGTGCGCGAAGACGCGCTTCGCGCTTTAGCACGCGCATGACGAACTTTGACGCAGCAGTAACGTCGTAGGACGGGCAAAGATTTCTCTCGCGCCGTGCCCACCACAAGCACCAATAGCTTACCGTGCCGAAACGCTTTGGTGGGCACGCTGCGCTTTGCCCACCCTACGATGTTCCATCATTGCGAGGAGCCCTTGCGACGACTACGTCCGCCGAAGCTCGAAGAGCGAAGGAGGATGCAATCCGGCTTGTTGCTCTGAATTTCTCCTCGCAATTCATCGATGGGCGCGCCTTCGCGCGACTCGCAGACTCATCCGGGCTTCGCTCGCTGAGCCGGAATGCCGATGGCCCGTCCGGTCGGGCTGGGGAAAAGAAAATCGGAATCCAATTGACCGGTCCAGTCACCCATGGTGTTTTGTTCAAAGTGAATTGTTTCGCCCGGATCCTGCAAGCGACGTCTTTTTTGTGAACGCGCCGAGGACTACCAGATGGATAAAGTCGGCAAAATGAGTGACGGACTGCGGCGCGCGGATCATCGGACCAATCAGATCCCTCGGCGAAGGAGCGAAACAATGAAACGGATCGTGGCCGCGCTGGCAACCTTTGTACTGCTGGGTTGCCAGCAGTCCCACGCTGCGCAGAAGACGATCGAGTGGGCTGACGGAATGCAATGCAGCAGCACGATAAAGTTCGATCCGAAAAAACATGATGAAACTAGGCTGCGCAATACGATCGATGTGGTCTTCACGGGAAAATTTTTCGATTTTCCGATTTCCGACGGCTATGTTCGACTGGGCGCGCCAGGCGTCGAGGCCTACAGGAACCTGTGTGCGCGCAAAGTCGAGCAATTGTCGTCCCTCCCGCTCATCGATCTGCCCGGGATCGAGGAACATCGACGTCTGAAGATCGATCAATTGAAGGATTGGTGCGACTTCGAAACGGCACAGCTTCGCGGCATGCTCGGCGACGTTACCGCGCTGCGCCAATATACGCCCTCAGCTCCCTACTGTTCGCGGTTCGTGGATGGGCTCGATGGAACAGCCGATCTGAAGGAAGTCTGGCGCGAGGTCGTAAACTCCCACTGCAAACTTTTCCATACGGAAGACGCTTGCAAAGCCGAGCACTTCGCCGCCGAGGGCGCGCCGGACGCGACGGATCGGATCAGGCGGGATGTCCTGGATTTCGGGTGGACCAGTTGTTCTACCCGGTACGTGAAAACAGGAAATTTTGTCAGCACGCAAGTCGAAGCAATGGAGACCAAGCTCGAAGTAGCATTCCGGGCTCGTTTCAGGGTCAAGCGTCCGCCATGCGGCGATTGATTTTGCAATGTCGACGCTGTTTGCAGGATCCATGCGCCCAACTGTTCATGGAAAATCGAGAGATGCACCCCATCGGACGCCGGTTAACAGGTAAAGGCAAAAAATGGCTTCCAAAGCAATACATCCGATTATCCAAAGACTGATCGATCTGATTGAGCCCACAGAAGACGGGCGCCAGGCCGGGCCTACGAGCGCGTTTGGCCATGCCCGAAACAAAGGGACAAATCCTCACGGAGGCTTCGACATCAATCGTGGCAAGGACGTGCCGGGGTCCGTTGCATCGCCTGTTTACGGGAAAATCGGCACTGTCGTTAGAGGCGGCCTTGGTACGATCGTCATCCACGAGTCGATCCGGTTACCAAGCAACCAACCGGCTACGACATCGAAATATTGCACACGCAAGCACAGAATGTGAAGCCGGGTGATCCAGTTAAGCCAGGCCAGTCGATTGGTGTGCAGGGTGGAGTCGGCGTTGACGGTGTGGGAAAACCACCCGGCGCTTCGCATGCGCACATTCAAGTGTACAAAGGCAGCGACCCGACACCGCTAAATCCGCTCAGGCATCTCTACGAATACCACTATCCGGGCCAGCCAATTCTTCCACTGCCCGAGCTTGAACCGTATTCCGTGCCGCCGCGCCACGCGGCCAGGGCAAATCCGGACTCAGAACATGATCCGGTCCTCGCGCCGCCTTCCCCAGATGCGCCGCCCGGCAACCCTGAACCAGCCGCTCCGAATACACAGCCACCCACGTTGCCGCCGAGCCAATTCAGCCCGCGGCAGCCAGCTCCGCAGCCGCCGTCAAGCATCGGTCCGCCACTGGAGCTCAGACGGCGTGGCCTGCGAGCTCCCCCGACGCCGGTCGGCAAAATCGTGCCGGGGTCGACTGGTGCAACGGGACAGCTGTACTTCAACCCGCCATCTTCACCTCGGCAATTCGGCCCGTTCACGCTGCCGGGTGCTGACAATTCCCCGATGGATATCTTGGCGCCCCGAGATGGCAATCCTGGAGGTTCTTCTATCCCGATCGTTTCGACTCCAGGTCAATTCGGCAACGACCTCGGCAACGCGCCGCCCGGCGCGTCCTTGCAGCCCACCAATGGTAATGCGGCAGATCGGACCGGCGGCAATGACATCGGCGGTATGTGGGCGACGGCCCAACAATATATAAGCGTGCAGCCGGCGCGAATGCAGCCCGCTGCCGCGCCCAGCTATGATATGCCCGGTGCGTTTCCGGAGAGTGGCGCGGCACCTATCGGCTACCTCAACGGAGCTAGCCAGACAGGGACTTTCGATCCTGCCGCGTCCGGCGTGCCGCTGCCTCGTCCGCGCCCGCCGCAGACGCCCGCGTCGTGGCCGAGTTCGCCGGTCGCACCACTGCAGATGCCGCAAGCGGATGCAGCGGCGCCATGGCATCAGGATGGGCAAGAGGCCGGCGACGGGCCGCGCCAAAACCTGCCGAACTGGGCGCAGATGCAACCGCCGACCGAAAATACGTTCCCGGCGCCCAACGCCATTGACGGCATGGCAGGCGACCAACCGTTGCCTTTGGGAAACGGTGCACCACAGCCGGCGCTGACGGTCCAAAACCTGACCACGCATGTGCTGCGGATGAAAGGTGTGCCCGAGGCGGACATCGGCGCCGCCATCAACGACCCGGCGAAGATGCAGAATCTGCTCAGCCAAGTTTATGGTCGCCGTTCCATGATCGCTCCTGGCGACGGCACCGGTGGTTTCGGCAATCAATTCGACCAAGCCATTTCGGGCGGGCAGCCCGGCCAGGCAGCGGCGCCGGCGGCTGCACCCCCAAACGACTACATTCCGTTCGGCTGGAGTGGGCTACCGCCGTTGCTTCGCTGAACCTTCAGCGAACGGCCAACATGGCGACGATGAGCGCCGCGATATGCTTTGGTGAGCTGCGATGCTGTGAAGTTAACAACACCCTCTCCGCGCGTCGTGGCCGGGCATAGCCGTCCGAAGGACGGCGTCGCTTCCGCTCGCCTATGCCCGGCCATCCACGTCTTGGCCGCAAGCTAAGCAAGTAAGACGTGGATGCCCGGGAAAAGCCCGGGCATGACGAACTCTGATGCAGCAGCCGTAGCAGCCTTCCGCAAACCCTACTTCATCGCATCCGTAACCGCCGCGCTCCACGCGCCTTCCGGCTTCTTGGTGATGACCGGATCGGAGCCGCCGGCCATCAGCGTCGCCACGGTGCGCTCGTAGTCCTTCGGATCGAGCTTGCCGTCGGCGCCGCCGAGCAGCTTGCCGACTTCGGTCATCATCCGCTTCTGGTCCTTCTCGGTCTTGGCGCCGGTGGAGTCGCCGGCGAGGATGATCTTCACCGCCTCATCCGGATGCGCCTTGGCGTAGTCCCAGCCCTTCATCGAGGCCTTGACGAATTTCGCCATCTTGGCGACGAAGGCCGGATCCTTGAGGTTCTTCTCCAGCACGTAGAGGCCGTCCTCCAGCGTCGCGACGCCTTCGTCCTCGTATTTGAACACGACGAGCTGGGTCGGCTTGTAGCCGCCGTCGATGACCTGCCAGTATTCGTTGTAGGTCATGGTCGAGACGCAATCGGCCTGCTTCTGCAGCAGCGGGTCGACGTTAAAACCCTGCTTGATCACCTTGACGCCGGCCGGCGAACCGTCGGTCTTCAGCCCGAGCTTCGACATCCACGACAGGAACGGATATTCGTTGCCGCCATACCAGACACCCACGGTCTTGCCCTTGAGATCGGCCGGCTTCTTGATGCCGGTTTCGGCGCGGCAGGTCAGCATCAGTCCGGACTTCTTGTAGGTCTGCGAGATGTTGACCAGCGGCACGCCCTTTTCGCGCGACGCCAGCACCGACGGCATCCAGTCCACCACCACATCGGCACCGCCGCCGGCGATCACCTGGGGCGGCGCCACGTCCGGGCCGCCCGCCTTGATGGTGACGTCGAGGCCCGCGTCCTTGTAAAAACCCTTCTCCTTGGCGACGAAGTAGCCGGCGAACTGGGCCTGCGCGACCCATTTCAGCTGGATCGTCACCTTGTCCGCCGCCTGCGCCGAGGCCAGCGACAGCCCCATCGTCGCGGTCGCTGCGAATGCCAGTATCTTTTTCATGCGAAACTCCAAGCTTTGAGAACCCGCCGAACTAGGTTCGATAGGACGGATGCCAGAAAGTGGTCGCGCGCTCGGCGAGCGCGACAAGTCCGTAGAAAGCCATTCCCGCGATCGCGGCGAGCGCGATCTCGGCCCACACCATGTCGATCGCCATGCGGCCGGCTTCGGTCGAGATGCGAAAACCAATGCCTAAAGTCGGGGTGCCGAAGAATTCCGCCACGATGGCGCCGATCAGCGCCAAAGTCGCATTGATCTTCAGGGCGTTGAAGATGAACGGCAGCGCCGCCGGCAGATAAAGTTTGGTCAGGGTCTGACGGTGATCGGCGCCATAGGACCGCATCAGGTCGCG
>JAQGJF010000608.1 GCA_028290765.1 Tardiphaga sp. | reverse complement strand
GTTTCGGTTCCAAGCTCATGCGGCCAGCAATCCTTCCAGCGTTTGACGAAAGCGCTGCGCGATGGTCTCGCGGGCATGATGCCGGCCGTCCTTCACCACCTTGCGGCCGCGCACCCAGACGCAATCGACCAAGGAGCGGCCGGCGCCAAAAATCCAGCTGTCGAGGATGGCGTCGCCGGCCCGGCCAGCCAATGTGACGTGCTGGGCATCGAGACTGACGATATCGGCGAAGCCGCCCTCGGCCAGGCCCGATGTCGCCACGCCGAGCGCCTGCGATCCGCCGTTGAGCGCACCCTCGAACAGTGCCCGACCGGTGGAAGCCACAGCCCCTGCCACGACATTGCGGGCCCGGTGCGCCAGCCGCTGCGAATATTCGAGCTGCCGCAACTCGTCGGTGACGCTGATCAGGACATTGGAATCCGAGCCCACGCCGAACGCGCCGTTGTGTCCGAGAAATTCCACAGCGCTGAAGGTGCCGTCGCCGAGATTGGCTTCGGTGATCGGGCAAAGTCCGGCGACCGCGCCACTCGCCGCGAAGCGCCCGATCTCGTCGCTGGTGCCATGCGTGGCATGGATCAGGCACCAGCGGCGATCGACCGCGACATGATCGAACAGCCATTGCAGCGGACGCTGGCCGCTCCAGGCAATGCAGTCGTCGACTTCCTGAGTCTGCTCGGCAATGTGAATATGAACCGGCCCCTCCCCGGCCAGATTCAAAACCGCATTCAGTTGCTCCGGTGTTACCGCCCGCAACGAGTGCGGTGCGAGTCCCACCACCGCGCCCTCAAGCCCCGCCACGGCGCGGCGGCTGCTTTCGAACAGTCGCGCATAACCGTCGATTCCGTTGATGAAGCGACGCTGACGCGGGTCGGGTGCACGACCACCGAAACCGGCATGGGCATAAAGCACCGGCAGCAAGGTCAGGCCGATGCCCGTCGCATCCGCCGAGGCCGCGATGCGTTCGGCCAATTCTGCGATGTTCTTGTAGGGCGCGCCCGATACATCATGATGGATGTAATGAAATTCGCCGACCCGGGTGAAGCCCGATTCCAGCATCTCGGCATAGGCCTGCGCCGCCACCGCCTCGATATCGTCGGCGGTCATGCGGCCGACAAAGCGATACATCAGGTCGCGCCAGGTCCAGAAACTGTCGGCGCTGGTGCCCCTCACTTCCGTCAGCCCGGCCATACCGCGCTGGAAAGCATGGCTGTGCAGATTGGGCATGCCGGGCAACCCGATCCGGTGGCGCTCGTCGCCGGGCTGCGCCGACGCATTCGCCTCGACGCGCGCGATGCGGCCGGCCTCGACCATGATCCTGACATCGCGGGCCCAGCCCTGCGGCAGCAGCGCCTGGTCGAAGAACATTCCGGTCATGCCCGCTCCCCGCAATCTCGAATCTCTGGACAGCTTCGGATCGCTGTAATATGTATAGACAAATGAAGCCGATGCCAAGCATGCATAGGCAAACGGGCGCGACCACCATGATCCTCGTCGACCGCATCTGGCACAATTGTCGTCTGGCGACGCTGTCGCCGTCGCGCCAGGGCCTCGGTCTGGTCGAAAATGGCCTGATCGCCGCCAGCGACGGCCACATCGTCTATGCCGGCCCTGCCTCCGACGCTCCGGCCATTGACGCCAAAGAGCGTATCGATGGTGATGGCCGCTGGATCACGCCGGGGCTGATCGACTGTCATACGCACCTGGTCTACGGCGGCAACCGCGCCCACGAATTCGAGCAGCGCCTGGCCGGCGCCAGCTATGAGGAGATCGCGCGCGCCGGCGGCGGCATCGTCTCGACCGTGAAAGCAACGCGCGCCGCCGACACCGACCAACTCGTCGCGGCGGCGCTGCCGCGGCTCGACGCATTGATCGCCGAAGGCGTCACCACCATCGAGATCAAATCCGGTTACGGCCTCGACCTTGATACCGAACGTCGTCAGTTGCAGGCCGCGCGTCGCCTCGCCGGCGAACGCCCGATTTCGGTGCGCACGACATTTCTCGGGGCCCACACCGTTCCCGCCGAGATGGCCGGCAATAAAGACGGCTATATCGACAAGGTCTGCAACGAGATGCTGCCGGCAATCGCCGCCGAGAAGCTCGCCGATATGGTCGACGCGTTCTGCGAAGGCATCGCCTTCTCGGTGGAGCAGACCGCGCAGGTGTTCGAAAAAGCAAAAACACTCGGCCTTCCGTTGCGCCTGCATGCCGATCAGCTGTCGAACCTGCATGGCGCGGCGCTGGCCGCGCGCTTCGGTGCGCTGTCGGCGGACCATCTCGAATATGCCGATGAAGACGGCGTGGCGGCCATGGCCAGGGCCGGCACCGTCGCCGTGGTCCTGCCGGGCGCATTCTATTTCATCCGCGAAAAGCAATTACCCCCGATCGACGCGATGCGCCGCCATGGCGTCGGAATCGCACTCGCCACCGACAGCAACCCCGGCACTTCGCCGCTGACGTCGCTGCTGCTGACGATGAACATGGGCGCGACCCTGTTCCGCCTCACCGTCGATGAATGCCTCGCCGCGGTGACGCGCGAGGCGGCGCGGGCACTCGGGCTGTTCGACCAGACCGGCAGCCTCGACGCCGGCAAATATTGCGATCTCGCCATCTGGGATATCGAGCGGCCGGCCGAACTGGTCTACCGCATGGGATTCAATCCGCTTCACGCCCGGGTGTGGCGCGGCGCAACTTCGTAACATTACTGACACCCGAGGAATTTCGACATGACCCGCATCGACAATGCCCGCGTGATCCGCGCCGCGCACGGCAACACGCTGTCCGCCAAATCCTGGCTGACCGAAGCGCCGATGCGCATGCTGATGAACAATCTCGATCCCGACGTTGCGGAAAAGCCCTCCGAACTCGTGGTCTATGGCGGCATCGGCCGCGCCGCGCGCGACTGGGAAAGCTTTGACCGCATCGTCGCGACGCTCAAGCGCCTCGAAGGCGACCAGACCCTCTTGGTGCAATCAGGCAAGCCGGTCGGCGTGTTTCGCACCCATGCCGATGCGCCGCGGGTGCTGATCGCCAATTCCAATCTGGTGCCGCACTGGGCCAACTGGGAGCACTTTGCCGAACTCGATCGCAAGGGCCTGATGATGTACGGCCAGATGACCGCCGGCTCCTGGATCTATATCGGCAGCCAGGGCATCATCCAGGGCACCTACGAGACCTTCGTCGAGCTTGGCCGCCAGCACTACGGCGGCGATCTCCGCGGCAAATGGATTCTCACCGCCGGCCTCGGCGGCATGGGCGGCGCGCAACCGCTCGCCGCCGTGATGGCCGGCGCGTCGTGCCTCGCCGTCGAATGCCAGCCGTCGCGGATCGAGATGCGGCTGCGCACGCGCTATCTCGACCGCCAGGCCAAGGATCTCGACGAAGCATTGGCGATCATGGAACAGGCGGGCCGCGACCGCAAACCGGTCTCGGTCGGCCTGCTCGGCAATGCCGCCGACATCTTTCCAGAACTGGTGCGGCGCGGCGTCCGCCCCGACGCGGTGACCGACCAGACCTCGGCGCACGATCCGGTCAACGGCTATCTGCCGAAGGGCTGGACCACCCATGAATGGGAAGCGCGCCGCGAGACCGACCCGAAGGGCGTCGCCACCGCCGCCCGCGCATCGATGGCGGAACATGTCCGCGCCATGCTGGATTTTCATCGCATGGGCATTCCGGTGGTCGACTACGGCAACAACATTCGCCAGATGGCGCTGGAAGAAGGCGTCAAGGACGCGTTCGACTTTCCGGGTTTCGTCCCGGCCTATATAAGACCGCTGTTCTGCCGGGGCGTCGGCCCGTTTCGCTGGGCGGCGCTGTCCGGCGATCCGGAAGACATCTATCGCACCGACGCCAAGGTCAAGGAGCTGCTGCCGGACAACACGGCGCTGCACCACTGGCTCGACATGGCGCGCGAACGCATCGCGTTCCAGGGCCTGCCGGCGCGGATCTGCTGGGTCGGGCTCGGCGACCGCCATCGCCTCGGCCTCGCCTTCAACGACATGGTGGCCAAGGGCGAGTTGAAGGCGCCGGTCGTGATCGGCCGCGATCATCTCGATTCCGGTTCGGTCGCCTCGCCCAACCGCGAAACCGAATCCATGATCGACGGCTCCGACGCTGTTTCCGACTGGCCGCTGCTCAACGCGCTCTTGAATTGCGCCAGCGGCGCCACCTGGGTGTCGCTGCACCATGGCGGCGGCGTCGGCATGGGCTTTTCGCAGCACGCCGGCATGGTGATCGTCTGCGACGGCACCCCGGAAGCCGGCGCGCGGATTGGCCGCGTGTTGTGGAACGACCCCGCTTCGGGCGTGATGCGCCATGCCGATGCCGGCTACGACATCGCCATCGACTGCGCGCGGCAGAACAATCTCGATCTGCCGGGTCTCAAATAACGACCATGCGCATCATCCGCGCCGGCGACTGCAAGACCACGCCGTGGAAGAACGGCGGCGGCTCGACCACCGAGATCGCCATCGGCCCCGTCGGCGCCTCGCTGGAGGATTTCGACTGGCGCATCAGCATGGCGCGGGTGGCCTCCGATGGACCGTTTTCGGATTTCCCCGGCATCGATCGCACGCTGGCGGTGATCAAGGGCGGCGGCATGGTCCTGATCATCGGCGACCGCCCGCCGGTGATGCTGTCGCGCGGCGTGGATCCGGTGAGCTTTCCCGGTGACACCCCAACCTCCGCACGCCTGACCGCCGGGGAAATCACCGACCTCAACGTGATGACGCGGCGCGGGCGGTTTGCGCATCGGCTGGTGCGGATCGTGCAGCCGATGGAATGCGATTTTGGCGATGATGATATCGCAGTGGTGCTGTCGCTCGATGGCACGACGACGGTGACGGTCGAGCGAGATAGCGCTACGCTGGATCATGGCGATGCGGCAGTTGTCAGTCGAACGACTAAGGGTGGTTTTCAGATATCGCCGATTACAAACGACTGCTACTTGGTT
>JAQGJF010000595.1 GCA_028290765.1 Tardiphaga sp. | reverse complement strand
AATGCGGCTGGCGAACTGCGCCGCCATCGCCGGCAAATCATTGTGCGCCGTAACGCCGAGGCTGCCGGTGCAATAGCACATGCCGTTGGCCGGCGACGGCACCGCGTCGAACAGTGCCTGGTAATCGGCGGCGGTCGAGGCGATGCGCGGCAGGCCGAACAGCGGTCGCGGCGGATCGTCCGGATGCAGCGTCAGCTTCACGCCGAGCGCTTCGGCCTTGGGCGCGACGGCCTGCAGGAATTGCACGAGATGCGCGCGTAGTTTCGGCGCATCGACGCCGCTGTAAGCAGCGAGCCGGGCGCGAAACGCCTCGAGGTCCAGCGCATCGGTGGTCCCGCCGGGAAGACCGGCGGCGATGGTCCGCGTCAGCGTGGCGACGTCGTGGTCCGACATCGCCTCCAGCGCGGCCCTGGCCTGTTTCTTTTCGCCGTCGCTGTAATCGGACGCCGCGCCCGGCCGCTCGAGGACGTAGAGATCGAAGGCGGCAAAGCGATGCTGGTCAAACCGTAAAGCCGTCGCCCCATTCGGCAACGGCCAATCGAGATCGGTACGGGTCCAGTCGACGATCGGCATGAAGTTGTAGCAGACGATGGTGATGCCGGCGGCGGCGACGGCCTCCATGCTGGCGATCCACGCCTCGATCGATCGGCCGGCGCCAGCGCCGAGCCGCTTGACGTCGTCGGGGACCGGGATGCTCTCCACCACGCTCCATGTCAGCGGGCTGCGGCCGGCGGGCGCGGTGTCGATCAGCGATTTGCGCGCGGCGACATCGGCGCGGGTCCAGGCTTCGCCGGGCGGGACGTGATGCAGCGCATGGACCACATCGCTGGCGCCGGCCTGCCGGATATCGTCGAGGCTGACCGGATCGTCGGGTCCAAACCACCGCCACGCCTGCCGCATCGCCACTCGCCTCCCCGCTGAAATTCCGTTGCGGCTTGTCTAGCATGGTTTGGCGGGCGACACCGCTGCGTCACCCATTGTATGGACGGAGCCGTCCGCGCGCGTAAGCGTGCGAGACGGCCTTCATCAATTCGCTGATTTCCGATTCCAGATATTCGTTCGCCACCAGCAACGCCTTGACCGTCTCCCGCGCGTCGCCGCCGCACGCCGCGATGGCCTGATCCGCGGCTGCTTCCAGGGCGACGGCGTCGGCCTGGGGATTGGGCTCGGCGCTGTGCGGCATGGACGTTTCCAGGTTCAGTTTCGGCGGACACCATGTTCTCTTTTTGTTCTTGGTGTCAATGTATCCCGGGAAGCCCGGTACTCGCCTGCGTTCAACCTTCAGTGGCCAAATTCGAAAATGGCAGTGGCTCAACCCGGAACCTGTCGCAGGATCGCCGGCATCAACGCGCCGGAATCATTTCAGGCCGGCACGGCATGAAGCCGATCGGGGTGAAGGTGTAAACCGCCTCGCCTTTCTGATTGTAGAGAATCCACTTGATCAGAACGGTCCCCTGCGGCTTGGTTTTGGAAGGCGTCAGGCTGACGACTTCGCCTTCGATATGGAGGACATCGCCGGGCCTGACCGGCAACATCCAGCGCAGGCCGTCAACGCCGAGCCCGATCAGCGGATGCGGGCCGAACGGGCGCGTTTGTACGGCCAGGTTCATGGCGACGCCGGCGGTGTGCCATCCCGACGCGACGAGACCCTTGAACATTGTTTTTTGCGCCGCTTCATCGTCCAGATGAAACGGCTGCGGATCGTATTTGGCCGCGAACTGCTTGATCTCGTCTTCGGAAATCCGGACGGTTTCGCTTTTGAAACGTATCCCTAAGGAGAGGTCTTCGAACCACTCGATCATCGTCTGTTCCTGAAGCAGGCGGGGGCTTCGGCCTCAGGCATGATGGGCGTTCTCGCCGCGCGAGTCCGGAAACAGGAAGATCAACGGAAGCGCGAGCGGCCCGATACAGGCGGCAATCCACCCCCAGTTTTTGACGCTGCGTCCGCGACGCGCGGCCATTCGACCGGCCAGAAACATCGACGCGATAAAAGCGACCAGGGTGACAGCGTCCATGATGCACGCTCCAATGCTGCCTTTAGTGCTGCCTTGCGCTGAATGTAGCATGGAGTTGGTCGCGCGGCGACCGGTCGTCAAGACTCCCTCAATTCAAACCCGGACACGGCCCGGGCCGGTGCGTGTTGCCGCAGTTCGCGGGTTCGTTCATCGATCCAGGAATCCGGCTGAAAAAGCGGCCCATGGAAACGACGACTTTTTCGTCATCGCGAGCAACTCCGCGACCGCGCGCGGCGCGGTTCGAGCCGTTAAGCATCGCAACTGATAGTTGCCATCTGGAAGGAACATATCCAAGAACGGAACGTTGGCCCTCCAGAGGAACACATCATGACAACTCCGGAAAAGGCCTTGATCAGGCGCAGGCTGCAGATTCTGAAAGATCACACCAAGGCCGACGCGGAAGCCACCGAAGCCCTCAAGCAGGACAATGACTGGGTGACCAATTTCATCGCGAACCTTGACGGTTTTATCCGGAAGATCCGGTGACGGCGCCTTGGTTGTCGATCGTGGTCATCGTCCTGTCGCTTGCGGCCCTTGGCTACATGCTGTCACAGGTCATGTAAGGCCATCTCGGTCGGCAGCTTTTTCATTGGGAGCGCAATCCCAAGGCACCGCTTTTGCCGCTTCACGTGTGGCCTTCGCGTGCCTCACGTGATCTCAACCCGACCGGGCGGCGTTGGCCGGTCGGCCGAGTCTAGCTGCCGTGTGATGGGGAACACCTCGCGGCAGCAGCCCAATCTAGCCAACCTCCCCGCCGTTTCACAATGGCCCAATTTGAATCTGGCGAAAGCCGTTTACGATTGCGTGTGTCGATAAATCCGGCTCAGGGGCCCAACACAACGCCGCCTGAGCGGAATATGATCGCTCGGCGGCGTCGGTTTATGTACTGGATCCCTCAAATCCTCCAGCAGGGTTATGACAACACGAGGCGCGCGACGGTGCAACGAGTAGTACTACGGAGATCAGCCAGGATTTATTATCCCGGCGTTCCACCATGGGTTCCGCCGCGAACCAGGCCACCACTGTCGAAATCAAACGAGGCCACCGGGGCCTCTTCGACAGCCGCGCGAGTGGGCGCAACCCGCCTCGGCATACGCGAAACACCCCATGCGTTTTCAACGACTAGCTGTGGCCCGCGGCTTCTTGCCCGGCGATTATCTGTTATCCTCGACGCATGAATGCCCAGCCCAACATTGAGGTCCGTCACTCGACCTGTCCGCATGATTGTCCCTCGGCCTGCGCGCTCGATGTCGAGGTAATCGACGGGACGAGCATCGGCCGGGTCCGTGGTTCGAAACTGCAGAGCTACACCGCGGGCGTGGTCTGCGCCAAGGTCGCGCGGTACGCCGAGCGGATTCATCATCCGGACCGCCTGAAATTTCCGATGCGCCGCGCCGGCCCGAAAGGATCCGGGCAATTCGTCCGCATCTCGTGGGATGAGGCGCTGGACGAGATCGCCAACCGCTTCGATGCGGCCGAGCGCGACTTCGGCGCGGAGTCGGTGTGGCCGTATTACTACGCCGGCACCATGGGGCTGGTGATGCGCGACGGCATCAATCGGCTCGCCCATGTGAAAAAATATTCGCGCTTTTACGGCACGATCTGTTCGACCATCGCCAAGGCCGGCTTTGCCGCCGGCACCGGCAAGGTGGCCGGCGTCGATCCAAGGGAAATGGCGAAGTCCGACCTGATCGTGATCTGGGGCACCAACCCGGTCTCGACCCAGGTCAATGTGATGACCCACGCGACCAGGGCCCGCAAGGAGCGCGGTGCCAAGATCGCGGCGGTCGACATCTACGACAACGACACCATGAAGCAGGCCGACATCAAGATCCTGCTGCGGCCCGGCACCGACGGCGCCTTCGCCTGCGGCGTGATGCACGTGCTGTTTCGCGATGGGTTTGCCGACCGCGCCTATCTCGCCAAATATACCGATTGCGACGATGCGTTCGAGGCGCATCTTAAAGCGCGCACGCCGCAATGGGCTTCGGACATCTCGGGCGTGCCGGTGGCCGAGATCGAGGCCTTTGCCCGTCTGGTCGGCGAGACCAAACGGTCGTATTTCCGGCTCGGCTATGGTTTTACCCGCAGCCGCAACGGTGCGGCGCAGATGCATGCGGCGCTGTGCGTGCCGACGGTGACCGGCGCCTGGCAGCATGAAGGCGGCGGCGCCTTCTTCAACAATTATTCGATCTGGAAATTCGACATGACCATGATCGAAGGCCTCGACAGCCTCGATCCAATGACGCGGCGGCTCGACCAGTCGATGCTGGGCCGGATCCTGACCGGCGATGCGCAAGCGCTGAAACATGGCCCGCCGGTCAAGGCGAAGCTGTTCCAGAACACCAATACGATTACGGTGGCGCCGGAGCAGGCGCTGGTGCGCCAGGGCTTTGCCCGCGAGGACCTGTTCGTCGCGGTGCATGAGCAGTTCATGACCGAGACCGCGCAGATCGCCGATATCGTGCTGCCGGCTACGATGTTCGTGGAGCATGACGATCTCTATTACGGCGGCGGGCATGGCCACATCTCGGTCGGCGCCAAACTGATCGACCCGCCGGGCGAATGCCGGTCCAACCACCAGGTGCTGCAAGGGCTGGCGGCGCGGCTCGGCGCGCCGCATCCGGCGTTCGAGATGACGCCGCGGCAAGTGATCGACAGCACATTGCAGGCCAGCGGGCGCGGCGATGTCGCCACGCTGGAAGCGGAGCTGTGGCGCGACATCCAGCCGGACTTTCGCGCCGCGCATTATCTCGACGGCTTTGCGCATGCCGACGGCAAATTTCACTTCGAGGCCGACTGGTCGACCGTGCCGTCGACCAATGACGGGTTGACGGGCGACTGGCAGGCCATGCCGTCATTTCCCGATCACTGGGCGGTCATCGAGAATGCCGACGACGCCCACCCGTTCCGGCTGGCGACCAGCCCGTCGCGCAGTTTTCTCAACACCACCTTCAACGAGACGCCGTCGTCGAAAGCCCGCGAAGGCGCGCCCAGCGTCATGATCCATCCGGAAGACGCCGCGCGGCTGGGACTCGCCGACGGCGACGCCGTCACGCTCGGCAATGCGCGCGGCGAGGCAACGCTGAGCGCGAAACTGTTCGACGGGGTGCGCCGCGGCGTGCTGATCGCGGAATCGGTCCATCCGAACCACAGCCATATCAATGGGCGCGGCATCAACATGCTCACAGCCGCCGCACCGGTCGCGCCCTATGGCGGCGTGGCGTTCCACGACAACAAGGTGTGGGCGCGGAAGGCGTGAACTCTTTCCCATCCCCCCTTGTGGGGAGGGATCCCACTTCGTCGGCGCTCAAATCACTACGTCGTAAGAAGAACGCGTCACTTGCGCCATGTCATGCCACTGGTCCTCCGGACACCATCGGATACTTCAAACTACTAGCATACCGAAGGAGGCGGGATGGCCTCGGCACGGAATTTTTGGAGCGGCGTCCTGACCGGCGATGTCCGCTCAGGGGCCGGCAAATGCCTTGTCGAGGTCGGCGATGATGATCTTTTGCATGTTCATCATCGCCTGCATGGCACGATCGGCCTTTTTGCGATCGGGATCGCTCAGGTAACGGCCAAGGGCCGTGGGCACGACCTGCCAGGACAGGCCGAATTTGTCCTTGAGCCATCCGCATTTCGATTCCTCGCCGCCG
>JAQGJF010000577.1 GCA_028290765.1 Tardiphaga sp. | reverse complement strand
TCCTGACGATGTTTGCCAAGACGGCTTGACCCCGACGGAAACATCAAAAACCGAATAGATTAACAGACTCTCGAGATGAGGCCTACGTTGTTGCCTCAGTGCAATTGCGACAGCCGGTCCTGCGTTGCAAGCTCGATGGCGCGCTCGGCGTCCAGCGGCAGCAGCAGTCGCTCGGCCACCATCTGCGCTGCGGCCTCCCGCACCGCGGCGACGTAGGCCGCGCTGTCGGCGTAACGCTCGGCGAGCGAAGGACGCGGATCGCCGGAGGCCTCGCGCTCGGCGCGCGTCGCGGCAAACGGCACCACCGCGCCCTGCAGCGGAAACAGCGCGCCAGCGCCAAAGCCTTGCGCGCGCGGATTCCATCCGGTGTAGGTGGCGCGCGGCACCGCCAGCGGCAGCATGC
Source organism: Tardiphaga sp. (assembly GCA_028290765.1). Next base: position 2,146 of record JAQGJF010000577.1, on the reverse strand, counting down.
GAATGCCGGCAATGGCCATGCCGTCGCCGTCCGCGCGCGGCACGAACACCGGATAGGTCCCGAGCACCTTGGCCGGAAACACCGCGGGATCGATAAAGCTCGCGCCGGTGAAGATGGCCGCGTAGGGCAGGCCGGGGATGCCTTGGCGCACGGCGTCCGATGCGTCCACCAGCGTGCCATGGGCGCGCATCGGAACGCGGCTCGCCGGCGGTTCGATGCCCACGGTGATCCATGCCTGCATCGCGGTGAGCAGCGCGCGCATCGGCATGCCGGCGTGCATCGGGTTGACCGGCAGCGCCATCGTGGGTGCGCTCCGCATCCGCTCTCCCGGCTCGGCGAAGTGCGGCGTGCCCGCGATCATGTAGGCGCGGACGTCATCCGGCAGGTCGAGATGGTTGCCCTGGAGGTCAGTGACCAGCAGCGAGGCGCGGGAAGCCCACCATTCGTGTTCGCTGTCAGTCTGGATGATGCGAGGACATGTCGCGTTCAGGCGGCATCGCAGCATCAGCCCGTCGCGCCGGCCGCTCAGCGGGTCGACCAGGGTCTGGTAGGTGAACGGGAACGTGTCCGCCTGCCAGGCCGGATCCTGCGGATGGCGCGCATTGCGACCGGGCAGGCCGAAGCGGGCGTTGGTCGCCATGCGACGGCCGCCGCCGATGTGTGGCATCAGCCCATCGAACACCATGCCGCCGGCGAGGTCCTCGTTGAAACCGAGATAGAGGAAATCGCGCAAATATCGTCCGGACTGCGAGACGCCGAAGCCGATCGTGCGCTGGACGTAGCTGCCGCCGGTGGCGAGCGGATTTGCCGGCGTGGTATTGCGCCGGAGAAACGAAACCACGTCGCGCGTGGCGGCAAATCCCAGCCCGAGCACGGCGGGATCGCGCGCCATATAGGTCACCTCAACGAGCGCCCCCGCATCGAACCCGCTCGAAGGCCGGGTGATCTCGACCGTCTGGTTGCCTGTCGCGCGAATCGCAAGCCCGGCCGGCTGGCCCCGCGGCGCGTCCCATTTCGGCCGCACGGTCACCGCAAGGGACGACGTATCCGCGATCGGCCACGACAGCGTCGCGGTTGCCGGCGTCCGCGTGTGATCGAACACGAATTCGTCGCGCGCGGCGCCGGTCACGCCTTTCAGCACCGGTGCCGCGAGCGCCAGCTGGCCGGGCTGCGAGGGAATATCGGCCTGCCAGCCGATCCACGCCATGGTGTAGCCCTGGCCGTGCAGGAATCCCAATCCCGCATCGGCCGCTTTTTCAGCGTCATTGGCTCCCGGTTGTCCGGCGTCGTCGAACAGCTGCGGTGCCAGCTTTCTGCCGCGATTGGGAATGTCGACCAGAAGGGTGCCGTTGGCGCGAAGTGGATCGGCCGGGCGCAGCAGCACGACATCCGCCGTGGCCTCCACCAGACCTTTTTCGTCGCGCGGGGCTTTGTCGATGTCGGCAATGATCGCGTTGCGCGGATCAGCCGGGTCGACGGCGATAATGGCGCGCGCCGTGATCCTCACATAGGGGCCGACGCTGCCAAAGCTTCGCCCTTCGAATGCCGGCACGCTCTGCAGCACCTCGAAGCGGATCACTTCTGCGTGGGCGGCCAAGGAAGACAGGAAGGAAGACAGGAGGGAGGGCAGGAGAGACGCGCAAAGCGCGGCGATGCGAAGTTTCGACATCGGTGATGACCCTTCGTTGATTGCGGGCGCGGGCCGGCTGAGGCCGGACTTGTCGGCATCCTACACGCGGGCGAATAGAACCTGCAATATCGCCGGACTCATTGTATGTTGGGCGCGAAGTCGGAGCATCGGTATGGCGTGATACCGATGCACACCAGGATCGCCGTCCCGTTTCAGCACGCACCGGAGCCACCCCATGAAAATCGCCGATGTCCGCGCTAACGCTTTTGCCATGCCCTTGAATGACCCGGCCTATCCGAAGCCGCCCTACAAATTCTACAACCGTGAATTCGTCGTCATCAATTACCGCACCGATCCCGACGCGTTGCGGGCCGTGGTGCCGGAGCCGCTGGAAGTCATCGGCGACACCGTCTCCTATGAATTCATTCGCATGCCGGATTCGACCGGGTTCGGCGACTACACCGAGACCGGACAGGTGATCCCGGTGCGTTTCAAGACTCCGTCGGGCGAAGTGCA
>JAQGJF010000541.1 GCA_028290765.1 Tardiphaga sp. | reverse complement strand
TGCTGGGTCCCGGGTTTCACACCCCGCTGAACATCCTGGCCTGGATCGTCTCGATCGCCGCCGGTTTCAGCGTGCTGTTCGGCGCGGTGTTCCTGATGCCGGCGATCACCTCGCTGGTGGCCAGCGTGTTCGTCGACGACGTCGCCGATATCGTCGAGCGCGAACATTATCCGGCGGAGCGCGCCGGCACCGCGCTGCCGTTCGGCCTCGCCATCACCGAGGGCATCAAGACCGCATTGCTGACGATCCTGGTGTACCTGATCGCGCTGCCGTTCGTGTTCGTCGCCGGCGCCGGCTTCATCGCGTTCTTCATCGCCACGGCATGGCTGCTCGGCCGCGAATATTTCGAACTCGCGGCGATGCGGTTTCGTTCGCCGGCGGAAGCCAAGGCGATGCGCAAGGCGAACGCCGCGACGGTTTTCACTGCCGGGCTGGTGATCGCCGCCTTCGTGTCGATCCCGATCGTCAACCTCGCCACGCCGCTGTTCGGCATGGCGTTCATGGTCCATATGCACAAGCGACTGTCCGGCCCGCGGCCGGAATTGATCGAGCCCGGACGGCGCGAAGTTTCCGCGCGCTGACGGCCTCATCCTGAGAGCCCGACCGGAAAAGCGATTTTGTAGCCCGGATGAGCGCAGCGATATCCGGGGCAGGCCTATCCATCCGTCGCCTCCCGGATGTCGCTCCGCTCATCCGGGCTACAAGCTGCGGCGGGCTGCTCGAGATGAGGTCCGTGGCGCGGGTCACGCGATATCAATCACGATCTTGCCCTTGGCCGAACCGCTCTCGACGGCGCGATAAGCTTCATCGACCGTCGCCAGAGAAAAAAGCCGCGGATCGACATGCGGGCTGAGTTTGCCGGCCTCCGCCAGTTTCGCCGCTTCGCGCAGGATCTCGCCGTGATGCGCGCGGCCCTCGCCGGTCAAGAGCGGCAGCAGCGTGAACACGCCGGAATAGGTCGCGGCCCGGAACGACAGCGGCGCCAGCGCGTGCGTCCCCCAGCCGAGCGCGCTGACGACATGACCGAAGCGGCGGACCGCGCTGAACGATGCATCGAGGGTGGCGCCGCCGACGGTGTCGAAAATGACATCGAAGCCGCAACCGCCGGTATATTCGGCGACGTAATTTTCGACCGACATCTTCCGATAGTCGATCGGCGTGGCGCCGAGCCGTTCGATCAACGCCTTGCGTTCGGCAGAGCCGGTCGCGAACACGTCGGCATCGAAGGCACGCGCAATCTGGATAGCGACGTGACCGACGCCGCCGGCGCCGCCATGCACCAGCACTTTCTGCCCGGCATGGATGGCGGCGCGATCGACCAGGCCCTCCCACGCGGTGATGACAATCAGCGGAAGCGCCGCGGCCTCGCGCATGGTCAGATGGCCGGGCTTGCGCGCCAGCAGGTCGGCATCGACGGTGGCGTATTCCGCCAGCGAGCCTTGCAATCCCCCGACACCGCCGGTCATGCCAAAAACCTCGTCGCCGCGCCCGAACGCGGTGACGCCGGAGCCGACCGCTTCGACCACGCCCGCAAGATCGATGCCGAGGATCGCCGGCAATGGCTGGCGCGCATGGACGGCCTGCCCGGCGCGAATCTTGAGATCGAGCGGATTGACCGCGCTGGACTTGATCCGGACCAGGACTTCTCCGGGTTCGGGATCCCGGCGAACGACGGGCAAGATCCGAAACTGCCCGCCATCACTGTCGAGAACCGCTGCCTGCATCGTGGGTGATCTGATCATGGGTGAGGCCTTTCTGCTGCCTCATTAGATGGTTCCGCTATCTCCGTTTGGAAGTTTACAATAATGCACCATATCCATTCATAACTGAATGGACGACGGAGACCGTCGATGATGGAGTGGAGCGATCTGCGGGTCTTTCTGGCGATCGCGCGCGAAGGCACGCTCGGTGCCGCCTCGCGAAAACTCGGCCAGAGCCAGCCGACCATGGGCCGCCGGCTCCGGGCGCTGGAGCAGGCCGTTGGGCAGACGCTGTTTCAGCGCACCGGCGACGGTTTCGTCCTGACCGACGAAGGCTCGGCCGTGCTGACTCATGCCGAGCGCATGGAGGAAGAGGCGCTGGCTTTGCAGCGCCGGCTGGCCGGTCACGACCAGCGGCTCGACGGCATGCTGCGGCTCACATCTTCGGGCTGGTTCGGCGTTCACATGCTGGCGCCGGTGCTGGCCGAATTTGCCGAGGCCCAGCCGGGCGTCGTCGTCGAATTATTGACCGATGGGCGCTTCTTCAGCCTATCGCGGCGGGAAGCCGACATGGCGTTTCGGATCCACCCGTTCGACGAGCCGGAGGTGGTCTCGCGCCGGCTGATGCGCATCGACTATGCGGCCTATATCAAATCCGGCAGCGATCTTCGCCCGCAAGTCGGAGACGGCGCGGGGACACCGCTCGTCACGATGGACACCGCCTATGGCAACATGCCCGACGTGATCTGGCTGAAACGAATCCTGCCCGATGCGCATATCGGGTCGCGCAGCAATAGTCGCGACGTGCAGGCGCGACTATGCGCGGAGGGCGTCGGCATCGCAGTGCTGCCGCAGCCGCTCGGCGATCATTTTCCCGGCCTGGAACGTATCGACCTCGGCGAGCCGCCTCCGTCGCGCGACACGTTTGTCGGATATCACCGCGACCTGAAGCGGCTGGCGCGCCTGCGGGCGCTGCTCGACCTCGTCATCGAGCGGCTGGCGAATTAGAGCGTTTTTCACGTGGGTGGAAGCGGAGCTCGTGGTGCGCGTTGCAGCCGAGTTCGTCATGGCTGCAGTAAGGACGTAGATGCCCGGGCACGACGAGCATATGCGCACCGCTCCGAATTCACGACGCCAGCGCGGTCCTGATCATCCGCGCGAGATCGGAGCGAAGATAGGGCTTCGGCAGCAGCAGTACGCCGGCGTCGAGCCGGCCATGGTGCACAATGGCGTTTTCGGTATAGCCCGACGTGTAAAGGATCTTGAGCCCCTGGCGTCGCGTCAGCGCCTCGATCGCGAGCTGACGGCCGTTCATGCCACCGGGAATGATCACGTCGGTGAACAGGAGATCGATGCGTTGCGAACCATCGATAATCACCAGCGCCTCGGCGGCATTGCTGGCGGCCTGCGTTTGGTAGCCGAGACCGCTGATCTGGGTCACGACGTATTCGCGGACCAGCGCGTCGTCCTCGACAATCAGGATGGATTCGTCGCCGTGTTCGATCCCGGAGATGCCGGAGTCGGCGGCCAGCGTGGGCGCGCCGCCCGCGGCCTGCGGCAAGTAAAGCTTCACGGTGGTGCCGTGGCCCTCCTCGCTGTAGATCTTGACATGTCCGTTCGACTGTTTGACGAAACCGTAGACCATGCTCAGGCCGAGCCCCGATCCCTTTCCGACGTCCTTGGTGGTGAAGAACGGTTCAAACACCTTTTCGAGCAGGCTGGCGGGAATTCCCTCCCCGGAGTCGCTCACCGCGATCATGACGTAGCTGCCCGGACTGACCTCGCTGTTCATGCCGGCGTAGTTCTCGTCGAGCACGACATTCCTGGTCTCCAGCGTCAGCTTGCCGCCGTTCGGCATGGCGTCCCGCGCATTCAAGGCGAGGTTCAGGATCGCGGTCGAGAGCTGACTGGGATCGATCAGGGCCGGCGCGGAATCATGCGCCAGCATCGATTCGATTTCGATCTGTTCGCCCAGCGTCGGTCGCAGCAACCGCGCTGCATCGATGACCAAAGCGTTGACGTCGATGCTGCGCGGCTGCAGCGGCTGACGACGGGAGAAGGCCAGCAGATGCTGGGTGAGATCGGCGCCCCGCGCCGCCGCGGCGCCGATCAATCTGGTGATCTGGGCGAGTTGCGGACGATCCTTGACCGCCTCGTCGAGGATTTCGATGGTTCCGGTGATCACGGTCAGAATGTTGTTGAAGTCGTGCGCGACGCCACCGGTGAGCTGCCCGATGGCTTCCATCTTCTGGGCCTGCCGGACCTGGGACTCGTTGGCCTCGATCTCCTGAAAACGTTGGACCATGGCCTCGGCGCTGCGACGCTGCCTGACTTCCTCCTCGAGCTGCGCATAGGCCTGCCGCAGTTGAAACCGCGTCGGGAGTACCAGGATCCGCGGCAGCATCAGCAGCAGCGCCGCCGCGACTCCGACCGAGATCAGCGCCAGGAAACCTTTGGCAAGGCCCTCGATGCCGTAGGCCGGCACCCACAGAGTGAGGATCGACAACAGACGGGTCACGCCGCCCACCGCGGCGAAGGTCGCGAACGCCCAGAACACGCCCTTGAACATGACGTCGCGGCGACGCCACACGAAGAACCCGAGGACGAACGCGGTCGCAAAGAAGGCGCCGGCGGTCAGAGCGTCGGAAATGGCATTCAGCCAGATCAATTCCGGCTTCCACAGCAGGCTCGCGCCATGCGGGGTGAGCGTCGATATGTCCAGGATACCGCCAAAACGACTCAGCATGGGCTCCATCGCGATCCGCTCCATCAGCCGGGACGACGGATCAAGTCATTCAGGTTTCCACCCACCGCGCAAGCGCGCTGCCGGCCCGGGGAGCGGGCTACGGTAATACCGGAGCCATCGCGGCGAGCTAGGCCGGCCGCCGGCAGACCAGATCGATTTCGATCAAGGCGTCGTACGCGAGCCCGGTCACGCCGACGCAGGTGCGGGCGGGCAGGCG
>JAQGJF010000539.1 GCA_028290765.1 Tardiphaga sp. | reverse complement strand
GAGCAACGCCTTGTCGCGCAGGGTTGCGCCGCGCGCCGGCGGCTCCGGGGCGATCAGCCACTCCGGCTGAGCCGGTTGTTCGCTGTCTTGCGCATGCTGTTCCGGCGCGAAGGCCTGTTCGCCGCCGTGATCGGGCGTTTCCGTGTGAGACGTTTCGGGATCGGGCGCTTCCGCGACCGGGAGCGGATCCGGCTCCCGGGTCAAAGTGCCTTTCTCGGCCTCGAGCCGCGCCGCCAATTGCCGCGCGAGTTCGTTGAAGGCGTTGTTTTCGACCGGCGTCAGCGAGGGCGATTTCACCTCGTTGACGGGTCGGAACGGCAGGACGTTTTTGGGCGTTTCCACGGAAGCTTCCGGCTGTGATGAATTTGAAGTTTCTTGAACGATCGGTTCGGATGTTGGGGCTGGCGCGGCACCTGGCTCGGCCGCGCTGCCGGCATTGTCTGCGATAACGGCGTCTGCGATATCGACCGACAGCGGCTGCGGCAGCTTCGCTTGCGACCGCAAGAGCGGCGCTTGCGCCGGCGGATCGCTGAAAAATTCGTGGCGTCGCAGCGACGCCAGCCGCGCCAGTCCTTCGAGGTCGCGGCAAACGCCGAATCCCCGATAGCCGGCGAAATGGTGCGCGCGATCGTAGATCGGCAGGCCGGATAATTCCACCGGCAATCGCGCGCCGCCGTCGACCGGCCAGTTCAGCGTCACCCCGCTCCAGGTGTCGCGGGTGGAGACGGCCTTCATGACCCGGCCTTCCGGATCCAGCGCGAACGCCTCGGCGATCTCGCTCCACAGCCGGCCGAACGCCGCGGCGGTGCGAACCCCGATCAGGCGGGTGAATTCGTCGGAGCCGAGCGAAAAGCGACCTTCGGCATCCATTTGCCACATGAAGCGCAGCGGATGCCGCCGCGGCTGCAGCGGCTCGTCGATCCACGACGGCAGCGCGCCGCCGCTGGTGAGCGTCGCGGAGGTTACCGGCTGTTCGGCTGTCGCGGGCGCGTCCACGGGCAGCGGTGAAGACAGCTCCTCCGCAACGGCTTCGATCGGCGGAGAGGGTTGATCCGCAATGGCTTCGGATGACAGGGGCGTTTCGTCGGCGGCAGTTTCGATGCGCCGAGATGGTTCATCCGCGATGGCTTCGACCGGAGCAGACGGCTCGTCCGCGACAGCTTCCACAAACGGCGACGGTTCGTCTTCGCGGACGGCCATAGCCGTCGGTGTTTCGATCGACTCGTTGAGTGGCGACTCGTTGGGCGGCGCTTCGGCATGCGGCGCTTCAACCGGCAGCGCCATTTCCAGCTCAGACGCGGGCGTATCGGCTGGTTGCGGTGTCTCGACCGCGACGATTTCTTCAACGGTAGGCGATGCCGACGGTTCGGCGAATTCATCGACCAGGGCAAATTTGAAGGGCGCGTCGTCGAAAATGGGAGGCGCTTCGTAATCGGGCGTCGGCACCGCCGCGATGGGTTCGGGCGTCTCGGGCGCAACGGCCTCCGGCTCAGCCACCGGTTGTTTCGGTTCGATCAGCGCGACGAGGCCGACATCGGCGCCGCTGCCCACCCGCTGCAGCACCATGTGGCCGATCCCGATCGGTGTTTCGGCGCGGCCTTGCTTCAGCGCGTCGCTGCGTGCGGTGTCGAGGCCGGCTTCGGACAGATTTCGAAAGCCGAGCAGGGAACGCGCGGCGTCGCTGCCACCGACGAACATGCCATCGCGCGCGAACGCCGCGATCGGCGTGTCGATGCCCTCGACCAGGCGCTGCAGGCGTTCGACCAGCGGCATGACGCGGCCGGAGGGTTCGGTGGCCACGATCAGGATGCCGGCGCCGCCGTTCGGAAAATTCAGCTGCGCGCAGGCGCAGGTCATCAGCCCGCCGAGCGAAGCGCCAAAACCGCGCAGGCGCTCCAGCCGCATGGCGCCGGTCGACGGCAGCCGGCCGGCGAGTTGCGCCACCTGGCGGCGGTGCGGATTGGCCGGGCCGAAACTTTTGGCCGCGAGCACGGCGCCGTTGCGGGCGTCGAACAGGCCGGCGCCGACCGGATTGGCCCAGAGCACCCTTGTGCCGTCGGTCGACCATAGCCAGGCGGGCAGGCTCGAGGTCGCGTGCACCGCCAGCCGCGGATCGCCGACGCCCTGCAACTGGAATTCCGCATTCTTCATCAGCACGACATGACCGACCGGTTGGGCTGCGCCTTGTTAAAGCGTCAGGGTTCGGCGGCCAAACGATGACAGCCTTAACAATTGGTTAGTATCGCCTTGTGCCGCCGTCAGGTCCACGGCCCGGCGCGCGAAAGGCACGATAACCTTAATTTGGCGGCCGGGCCGGACCTTCGGCCGATGCTTGGCGTTAAAAAGGGCTTGGCGTTGGAAGTGTTGCAAAACCGGATCAAAGGTTCACGATGTGGAACCGATGGGGGGCGTGCGTCATATCGGCGATGTCCATTTTCGGTAGAATCTGAACGGGCGGACGGCGAACCGGGGCTCGACCCCGCGAAAACAGGAGTGGACCATGGACCAGGATGGGCGTTTCGAAATTCCAAAGGAAATGCGATCGATGGCCGAGGCGAGTTTCGACCAGGCCCGCAAGGCCTTCGAGAACTTTCTCTCCAGCGCGCAGCAGACCGCCAGCACGTTCGAGGGCAAGGGAGCGACGGTTCGCGCCGGCGCCAAGGACATCAGCGCCAAGGCGATAGCCTATGCGGAAAAGAACGTGGCGGCCTCGCTGGATTATGCCCAGCAGCTGCTCCACGCCAAGGACCTCGCCGAGGTGATGCGGCTGCACAGCGAATATGTGCAGAGCCAGATGAAGTCGCTCGCCGAGCAGGCCAGCGAGATGGGCCAGATCGTCAGCCGGGCGGCGATGGACGCAGCCAAGCCGAAGAGCTGAAAATGCCTAAAAGTTGAGCTGTGTCAGGGCGATCCGAACAATCCTCGCGGGTCGCGGTAAAGTTGCGCGGACTGGAACCTGCATCCGATCCGGGTCTGCCATGCCTCATTTGCATTGCAATATTCTGTTGCGCCGCACAAATTCGACATGATATTGCTATAGCTGTGATGGGCGCCGCGCAGGCGCTGCGATTCTCCTCATGGCCGGGGCAGGGACATGCCACCGTTCGTTGCGGGACTCGCTATTTTCAACCCATACGAAGGAAGCATCTAATGGCGACTGATCCGTTCACTGCCTCCGTTATTCCTTTCGAAGTACCCGAGCAGGTGCGCGCATTTGCTGAAAAGGGCGTCTCGCAGGCTCGCGAGAACTACACCAAGTTCAAGGACGCCGCCGAAACCCACAACTCCACCATCGAGGCTGTCTTCACCTCGGCCACCAAGGGCGCCACCGACTATTCGGCCAAGCTTCTGGACATCGTGAAGGCCAACACCACCGCGGCGCTCGATTTCGCCCAGGAACTGGTCAGCGCCAAGTCGCCGTCGCAGGCGATGGAGCTGTGGTCGTCCCACGCCCGCAAGACGGTCGAGACCTTGACGGCCCAGACCAAGGAGCTCGCCGAGCTGACCCAGAAGATCGCGGCGGAAACCGCCGAGCCGATCAAGACCGGCGCGTCGAAGCTGTTCAAGCCCGCCGCCTGATCCCGGCAGCCGATCGCGGACGTTCGTTCCGATAAAAGGCCCGGGCTGCCAGCCCGGGCCTTTGTTTTTGGTGCCGCGGCTTCGTTGAGGCATTTTTTTCTTCAGTCGTAACGGGGCTTTTTCGGCCGTTCGACCAGATCGAAACGGTGCCGCGACGGCGCAAGATCGCCGGTTTCGACGGTCTCTCGGCCTTGCCAAAGCCGGGCGTTGCACCTAGTTTCCGCCCGGTTCGCGACCCCTTTTTCGGGGCCGATCAAGGATGCAGTTGTAGCTCAGTTGGTTAGAGCGCCAGTCTGTGGAACAGGCGGTCGGTGGTTCGAGCCCACCCCACTGTACCACTACAAAAAAATCTCCTGTGGGTCCAGTACCGTGTTGATTGA
>JAQGJF010000519.1 GCA_028290765.1 Tardiphaga sp. | reverse complement strand
GCCGCATCAAGACGCTGGGGGCCCACGTCGTGATGGACGATTTCGGCACGGGCTATTCGTCGCTCGCCAACCTGCGGGCGTTCCCGTTCGACAAGATCAAGATCGACGGCTCCTTCATCAAGTCGGTCAATTCCAACGATCAGGCCGCGACCATCGTCCGGGCGGTGCTGGGCCTCGGTCGCGGGCTGGGCCTCCCGGTGCTCGCCGAAGGCGTCGAGACCGACGCCGAGCTGCAATTCCTGCAGGACGAGCTGTGCGACGAGGTGCAGGGGTATCTGCTCGGACGTCCGGCTGGAATCGGCAATTTCCGCAATTTGACCCATGCGGATGTTGTACTGGACGCGAGCGACGATCTTCCCGCGTCGCTGGCAAAACGCGCCTGAGGCCTGCCGCCGAAGCTGCTATTTGGTTCGGGTGCTGCGGCCTGCCATTTTTTTCGTGGCTGCCGCTTCGTGGAGGCGGGCCGCCGATGGCGGTTGCAAGTTGTCGAAACCGCTGAACGGCTGCATGAACTGCGCGACCATGCGGTACAGGCTGCCGGGATGAGTCAACCAGGCACAGCTGGCGGCAATCTGTCCGGTCCAGGTCTGTCGAAACAGGCAGAGGCAGGGTTCGTCGCGCGGTATCTTGAGCAGCTTCTGGACGCGGGCGTTCGGCTTGACGGCTTCGATGACATGCCGGACCTGTCCGATCGGCGCCACCTTGACCAGATATTCGTTGGGGGTCGTCCTGGAAAAATCGACCGCAAGATAGTCCGGCGCGATCGCCGGATTGACGAAGCGGTCCTCGACCTGGATCGGGACGTCATTCTCGGAGTGCACGATCACCGAATGAAACACCCGCGCGCCTGGCTTGACGCCAAGTGACTTGGCCACGGCTTCGCTGGCGGGCGTCTCCTTCAACTTGCACAGAACACTGCGGTGGGTATGACCGCGCTCGCGGATTTCTTCGGCGATGCTTCGAATCCGGACGATCTCGGATTGCGCCGGGGGCTCGCTGACGAAGGTGCCGACACCCTGGATTCGCGTGAGCCAGCCTTCCGCGGCCAGTTCGCGCAGTGCGCGGTTGGCCGTCATCCGGCTCACGCCGAAGTCCCGCACCAGATTGGCTTCGGAGACGACGCGGTCGCCGGGGCTCCAGTCGCCGTCCTTGATGCGTCCCTGGATGAACGTCTTCATCTTGCGATAGAGCGCGGTCGGCGGATTCTCATTCGGCATCGGTCATCCGGGGGCTGGCTTCCGGTTGAACACGCCAGCTGGTTGCGTGCGGGGCGCGATCCATCGCAGGGATTGCTGGCGCAACGAAGTGTCGCGGTTAAAAATCAATCGTCGGCAAATTGCGGTTGCCAGTTGTCTATACAGCATTATACAAGTCGATACAGGGGATGCAAGGCGGATCCTGCCGGCGAAGTTCGGCAGAAGTTTCGGCACTTGGGCCTTGCGTCGGCGCGGCATCGCTGGAGTCGTCACGGATGAAGATCGCTTGCTGGAAGGTATTCGTGCTGCTCGCCGCCGCACTGGCCGCGGCGCCATCGCCCGCGGCGGCGCAGGCACTGACAAAGCTCACCTTCGCCTGGCCCGGCTCGATGAGTGCCACGGTCGGACCTTTTACATTCGCCAAGGAGCTGGGATTCTTCGCGGAGGAAGGCATCGAGATGGATGTCATCACGCTGCCCGGCGGCGCCGTGATCATTCCGCAGATGATGAGCGGCACGATCTTCACCTCCTATATCGGTCTCGATCCGCTGATCCTGTCGCGCGAACCCGGCAAGCCGAATTTCGATGTTCGCTTCGCCTATAACGCGGTGCCGAGGTCGGCCTGGGAAATTTCGGTGCTCGACACGAGCCCGATCAAGTCGCTGAAGGATCTTGGTGGCAAGAACATCGGCGTCGGCGCGCTGACCTTCGGCAATGTCCCGATGACCAAGTCGATCCTGCGCCATGCCGGCGTCGATCCGGCCACGGTGACGATGATCCCGGTCGGCACCGGCGTGCCGGCGATGGAAGCGCTGCGGCGCGGCAACATCGACGCGCTCAATCTGTTCGACATCGTCAACGTCACGCTGTTGCAGCAGGGCACGAAAATCCGGATGCTCGATATCCCGCCGGAATTCGCCGGCCTGACCAGCCATAGTCTGCCGTTCACCAACAAGGATATTCGCGAGCGGCCGAAGCTGGTCGCCGGGTTCGGTCGCGCGCTGGCCAAGGGAACGGTGGCGTGCCTGGCCAATCCGCAGGGCTGCCTGGAATCCTACTGGAAATTCGATCCCAGCGCCCGCGTCACCGGCGACGCCGTGGCGCGCCAGCTCCAGCTGCTGCAGGCGCGGCTCGACCGCATGGTCGCGGTGGCGGACGGCCAACCGCAAAAATGGGGAAGTTTTCGCGACCGCGACGCCACCACCTCGGTGGCGTCGTTCCGCGAGGCCGGCACGATCTCCACCGGCGACATCAAGCCGGAGTCGATCTTCACCAACCAATTCGTCGACGACTTCAACAAATTCGACGAGGCCGCCGTCAAGGCCAAAGCACTGGCCTGGCAGCCATGACCGGCGGCCCCGGCGGCGCAGCCATGACACCGCCGGCGCCGCGCGGCTCCGCGAACCTCTCGCTGCAAGGCGTCGCGCTGACCTATGCGACCAGCCGCGGGCCGCTCGATGCGCTGGGTCCGCTGGATCTCGACGTCGCCGACGGCGAATTCGTCGCCGTGCTGGGACCGTCGGGTTGCGGCAAGTCGACGTTGCTGCGGATTCTCTCGGGGTTGCTGCCGGTGAGCCAGGGGCGGGCCGTGCTGCGCGGCGAGACCATCGACCGGCCGCGCAAGGATGTCGGCATCGTGTTCCAGCAGCCGACGCTGCTGCCGTGGAAGACCGTTCTGGAGAACGTGCTGGCGCCGGTCCGGGTGATGCGGATCTATTCCGACACCTACCGGCGGCAGGCCGAGGCGCTGCTCGACATGGTCGGGCTGTCGGCCTTCGCCAGCCACTATCCACATGAGCTCTCCGGCGGCATGCAGCAGCGCGTGGCAATCGCGCGCGGCCTGCTGCACGATCCGAAACTTCTGCTGATGGATGAACCGTTTGCCGCGCTGGACGCGCTGACGCGCGACCAGATGACGGTCGAACTGCAAACCGTATGGGAGCGTTCGCAGAAATCGGTGATCCTGATCACCCACTCGATTCCCGAGGCGGTGTTCATGGCCGATCGCGTCATCGTGCTGTCGGCGCGGCCGGGCCGCATCATCCACACCGAGCACGTCAAGCTGCCGCGACCGCGCGGCCTCGACAGCATGGCGACCGCGGAATTTTCTGCGATCTGCGATCGGCTACGGCGGCTCCTGACCGTGAAACCGGAGACCCATCATGCGTGAGAGCCGGCTTCTGAATATCCTGCTGCCGGTCGTCTCCAGCATCCTGCTGATCGCGGCCTGGCAATTCTCGGTGTGGGCGTTTTCGGTGCCGGCCTATCTCATTCCGCCGCCGCTCGACGTGCTGATCGCGCTGAAGGCCGGGCTGATCGGCGGCACGCTGTGGCCGCATATCGCCGCCACCACGGCGGCGATCGCCATCGGCTATTTGCTCGGCTGCGGCAGCGCGCTGATCTCGGCGGCGGTGGTGGCCGAATTTCCGCTGTTCCGCCGCGCGGTCTATCCGTTGATCATCGCGTTCCAGGCGATCCCGAAGGTCGCGCTGGCGCCGCTGCTGGTGGTGTGGTTCGGCTTCGATCTCGCCTCGAAGGTGGTGATGATCGCGCTGATTTGCTTTTTTCCGACCTTCGTCAATGCGTTCGTGGGCCTGAGCTCCTACGACCGCAACCTCGCCGATCTGTACAAGACCTTCGGCGCCGGCCGCTGGCAGATCCTGATCAGCATCAAGATTCCGTCCGCGCTCGGCGCGATCTTCGCCGGCCTGGAAATCAGCGTGGTGCTGGCGCTGCTCGGCGCCGTGCTCGCCGAAATCGTCGCCTCGCGCCGCGGGCTCGGCTACGTGATCCAGTCGTCCGGCGTCGACTTCAACATCGCGCTGATGTTCGCCTGCATCGTCATCCTCGGCGCGATCGGCGTGATCCTGAGCCAGATCGTGATCCTGGCCCGGCGCAAATTCGCGTTCTGGGAAGACCGCCGCGCGACGTCGGTCAGCGGGCCGGGGGCGTAGGGCGGCGTTACGCGCGACATACGATCGCATTTGAAACGGGCGGTCGCTGCGGCTCTTTCTTATCCCTCCCCCTTGTGGGGAGGGTGGCCAGCCGGAGGCTGGTCGGGTGGGGGTAGCCACAAGAAAGGTTTCCGTTGTGGCTACCCCCACCCCGGCCTCCGCTTCTGGACGATGCTTCGCATCGTGCAGGCTCGGCCGACCCTCCCCACAAGGGGGAGGGATCACGAGCCGTCATCACACTCCAAAAAAAAACGTATTGCCGCGCGCGGGAGAGGTTTAGCAATCACTCCGCCGCGACGTTGAACCCGCTGCGCAGCGGCGCCCAGAATTCCTCGGCGGTGTGAACCGGCGTCATGCCGGTCTCGATCAGGGCCGCATGCAGCATGTCGATTTCTTCGGCCGGCGGCGGCACCTGCGGGAGCCGCATGTAGGGGCTCTTGATATAGCCCAGCATCCAGCTCGCGATCTTGAAGCGATAATGGAAATACGTGAAGCTGCGGCCGAGGCGAATGCCGTAGATGGTGGCGCCGAGCTTCTGGTTGCGGTCATGGATCGCGGTAGCGGTGGCGATGTCGCCGGCCTTGTACGCGGCGAACAGCGCACAGTTCTGATCGACCCGCACGCTTTCGCAGGCGTTGATGGTGCCTTCGGCGCCGGCCTGCAGCGCGCCCAGCAGGTTGGCGTCGCCCGCCACCAGCGGCGCGACGTGCCGGCCGGTGGCTTGCTCGGCCCGCTGCAACGCCGACACGCAATCCGCGAACGAGTTCTCCCCGGTGGTGATGCCGCGCACCGCAAGCTTCCATCCGACCAGATTGACGCATTCGCGCGCGGTCTTTTCCATGGTCGGGGGCAGCTGGCGGCAGCTGCTGCCATCGCCGGGGCCGCCATAGACGATGAACGGCAGGCCCTGCTCGTCGATGGCCTTGAAATGCGCAACCAGCATGGCGTCGGCGGACGCGGCGTCCCAGCCCACGATGTTGGGCGGGCACACCAGCACGCCATCGGCGCCGGCTTCCTTTTGCCACTGCACCTGCTCGATCGCGCTCCAGGTGGAATCGGCGACGACGCCGCCGATCACCGGCACCCGGCCCTTGCTCGCCTCCAGCGCCACCTTGATCACGCCCTGCCGTTCCTTGTCGCGCAGGCATTCGGTCTCGCCGGCATGGCCGCCGACGCAAAGCGCCGAGATGTCATGGCGCAGCAGAAAATCCAGATGCTCGCGATAGGCTTCGAAATCGACCGTCGTGCAATGGTGATCGGTGTAGACGATCGGCGGCGAGGGAATGATGCCTGCGAAGGATTTGAGGGACGACATAGACTGCTCCATGGAGTGGCGAACGGGATACAGAATGGCCTCAGCTTGTATAGACAAGCTTTCGGCCGTTGTACACCGCCTCGCCATGGCCAATGGAGTTGCCGTGGTTTGCACGCGGTAGCTGCGGCGCGCGGTTGCGGGCGAGAGTGAACCGCGCCACACTCGGAGAGATATTTCCCGCGGCGGCTTGAACCAACTAAGTGCGCTGCCACCCATTCCACTCTGCGGAACGCTGCTGGATAGCGGTGGTCGAAGGCCGCGCCGGCTGCCATAGCTTTGGCAAACGCTGCGGTTGGCTCGTTCGCCGACAGTCGCAGCCACAAGCAAGACGATCAGGGAGGTAACCGCTTTGCCAAGCGCATTCAGGCCGCATTTCACGACGCTCCGTCGCAGCAGGATATACCGGTGTGGCGCGCTGCTGGCTTTGTTCGCCGGGTGGCTTGCCGGCCCCGCACTCGCGGATAATTGGCCGGCGCGAAACGTGACGATGATCGTGCCGTTCCCCGCGGGCGGATCGGCCGACCTTCTGGCGCGCTCGGTGGCACAGGAACTCTCCGACAAACTCGGCAAGGCATTCGTGATCGATAACCGGGGCGGGGCGGGCGGCAACATCGGTGCGGCTGCCGTGGCGAAGGCAACGCCTGACGGCTACACGATTTTGTTCACGACGCCGGCGCCGATCGCGCTCAACAAATTGATGTACCGGAACATGCCCTATGATCCGGAAACCGACTTCGAGCCCGTCGTCCTGATCGCGAAGTCGCCGCTGATCATCGCGGCGAAGGCCGGCGGATTTTCCGACCTCAAGGAAATGATCGATTTCGCGAAGGCCAATCCCGGCAAAATCAACCTGGGCCATCCCGGCAACGGCACGCTGGGCCATATCACATCGGAATTGCTGCAGCAGATGACAGGCGTGAAGGTCACCCATGTGGCCTATCGCGGCACGACGCCGCTGATGACCGATCTGTTGGGCGCGACCGTCGATGTCGCGATCGATTTCATGCCCGCCTATGTGCCCTTGATCCTCGACGGCAAGCTCAAACCGCTCGCCGTGACGTCGGCCGCACGGTCCAACCAGTTGCCGAATGTCCCGACGGCGAACGAAGCCGGGCTGCCGGGATTCGAGGCGAGCGCGTGGTATGCGATCGTCGTTCCGAAAAACGCGCCGGACGAGGTGGTTCGTGGCATCAACGGGGTCGTGAATGCATGGCTCGCGAGTGACAAAGGCAAGGCGATCCTCGAGCAGAACGGCATGCAGGGGGCAGGCGGTTCGGCGGGCGATCTGAAGGCTTTCATCGCCAGCGAGCTGAACAAATGGGGCCCTTTGATCAAGGCGGCCAAGATCGAATTCTAGCGCATGATGGCTTTAAGCTGAATCGGATAGCTAACTCCGTCATTGCGAGGAGCTCTTGCGACGAAGCAATCCAGTTCTTGCTTCTTGGCTCCTGGATTGCTTCGCTTCGCTCGCAATGACGGGGTGATGTCGCCGAACTAACTTAAAATCATCCCGCTCTGGCGCATGATCGGTTCTGATTGAATCAGAACCGAAACTCCAGCTTCTTTGTTTTGGTCAGAAACTGGAACCGAATGGCGGTCGTGCTGCCCGCGGCGGATCACTGCGACGCCTGTTCGATGAACGGGTACTCGTGCTGGGCGTCGCGGATGATCAGCGCCCGTTTGCCGTCGCGTTCGCCGACCACGAAAGTGAAGCCGTCGACGGTCGGATCGATGGTGACAAAGGAGAGGGTCCCGTCGTCATTCTTGCGCGAAGCGACCGCGCTGGACCATTTACCGAAATCGAAGATCGTGGCGCCGTCCTTGGCGCCGACGGCCAGCGTTCCCAGCGCGGGCGAAGCGTAGCGCGCGGCGAGCTTGCCGGCCTCCGCCGCATCCGGCGGGACCACCAGCCGCTCGCGCCGCTTGGCGCGGTTGGCGAGCCGCTGCGCACCGGCGGCCTTGGCCTGTTCGATCGCCTCGGGTTTTCCGTCGAACAGCACCTCGAGCAGCCGGCGGCGGAACAGCCCGGACAGATAGCCGCCGGAATCGGAGTTGGTCAGGATCACCGCGCCGACGCCATGGTCGGGCAGGAAGATCATGTCGCTCTTGTAGCCGAACATGCTGCCGCCGTGGCTGATGACCGGGATGCCGTACTGGGTGTTGATCAGGAGGCCCATGCCATAGGCGGTATCCTCGCCGGTCTGAACCTGCGCCTTGCGTCGCTCCAGCAGGTTTTCCGGGGAGACCAGTTGGGTGCCGTCGGGCAGCCGGCCGAGCGCCAGTTCCATCTGGAGATATTTCGACAGGTCGCGGGCGCTGGTCCACATCCCGCCCGCCGGCCGCAGCGGCACCACCGAATAGTTGATGTCCATGCGGGCGGGCACGGTCTTGCCGTCGACGTCCTCGTCGTGAGGCGCGGCGACATTGCCGTTCAGCGCCGTGGCGAAGTCGAAGGTGGTATGCGTCATGCCGAGCGGCCCGAACACCTTCGATTGCATCGCCTCGTCATAGGCCGTGCCCAGTTCCTGCTTCGGGTTGACCAGCGAGGCCGCCACATAGCCGGCGGCACCCGCCATGAGATTGCTGTATTGAAAGATCTCGCCGAAGCGGCTGGTCGGCTGCACGGTGCCGAGCAGACCGAGCGACGATGCGGGCGTGGCCGCTCCGAAATTGAACAGCCATTCGAAATCCTGGCGGGGCAGGCCGGTGCAGGCGCACACCAGATGTTTCACCAGCACCTGCCGCGTGGTCTCGGCATCGCCCAGCCGGAAGCCCGGATCAAGTTCGGTTACCGGCTGGTCCCATCGCATCTTGTGCGCGTCGACCAGTTCCGCCAGCAGCAGCGTCGTCATCGCCTTGGTGTTGGAGGCGGCGATGAACAGCGTATCGGCATCGACCGGATCGGGCTTGCCTAGCGTCTTCACGCCGAGGCCACCCTCAAACACGACCTTGCCGCCGTCGATGAGGCTGAGGCCGACGCCCGGAATGTCGAACTGCTGCATGACATCCTGGGCGAACGTCTTGAGCACGGCGATCCGCTCGGCATCGAGCGGATGGGCCTTCCTGCCGGCGAACAGCTCGCGCTGATATCCCTTGGGGCGCAAGCTTCCGATCACCAGCGAAAACGCCGAGTTGCGTTTGCCGAAGGTCGACTGCGCCGCCTCGACGATGACAACCGCCCAATCCCGGCCCGCGCGCCAGGCCAGCGCATAGACCACGGCCTTTTCGTTGGGCGAGGTCTCATAGGTATAGAGGCGCCGCTCTTCCCAGCCATTGAGGGGGGCCTGCGGCGTCGCCAGCCTGAGCGGCCGGCGCGCATCAGAACGGTAACCGGCCCAGGCCGCCGCCACCGCGGCGTCCGCATCCGCGGCCTGCACGTCGAGTATGGCAAGGTGCGAGTCGGCCTCCGGTGGCTCGAGCACGGTCTTGTTCGCGGCGGAGGTGATGCTCCAGCCCACCGGCGCCGTGAAGGTGGCGCCGCCG
>JAQGJF010000510.1 GCA_028290765.1 Tardiphaga sp. | reverse complement strand
CCACGGCGCTCCGCGAGCGCGTCCACGCGAGCCACGGACTTACCGCCGTCGACGTCGCCCAAATCTGCTTTCTGACCGGATTGACATTCTGGCTCGGCAATCTGACGGCGCTTGGATTGAGCATGCTTTATGAACCGGACGCCATCGGCCTGATCGATCATTTGCCGCGGCGGATCAATCAGCTGCTGGCCGTCGCGCTGCTCATTGCGGTGATCGGCTACCTGGTCTGGACCTGGAAGGATAGCCGCCGGGTCGGCCATCGCGAGTGGTCGGTCAAGCTGCCGAGCGGACGTCTCGCCTTGCTGCAGATCGGTATCGGGATCGTCGATCTCGGCTGCGCGGCGCTTGCAATGTATGTGCTGATTCCCGCCGAGATGAACGTCGACATCGCGCGTGTCGTCGTCGTCTTCATCGCGGCAACCCTGCTGGGCTTTGCCAGCCATACGCCGGGCGGCCTCGGCGTATTCGACGCCACGGTGCTGATTGGGCTGGACGTCGAGGCCAAGGAACAGTTGCTTGCGGTCCTGATCCTGTTCCGGCTGTTCTACCACCTTCTCCCGTTCGTGCTGGCGCTCACCGTTTTCGGTGTGCTGGAAGCGTCGAGGAGCCTGCGGGACAGAAGCGGTTAGTAGGCGGGCGCGGGCGCTTGATACCTGCCGCCGGTCTACGCCGTCTTCGGTCGCGCCGGAAAGGTCAGCACGGCATATTGAGCATAGCCCCGGAACGGCCGATCGAACCGCAGTCTGGCGGCGCGGGTGTCGGCCAGGCGCCTGAGCGCGCCTTCGAGATTATCGCGCGGCGTGACGTCGAAGATCGCGAGCCATCGCCGCAACACGGCGCGGGCCATCCGCGGCAGGCCCTCCTGTTGGCCGAAGTCGACAATATGCAGGCAGCCGCCATGCTTGAGACTGGAGGCGGCGCGTTCCAGCACGCTCTGCCAATGCGGGATCATCGAGAGGCTGTACGAAATCATCACATGGTCGAACGACGGAACCCCGAAGATGGTCTGGGGATCGAAAGCCGTCGCATCGCCATGCGCGACGCGGATTTGACGCTCCAGGCCGTGCCGCGTGATCGACGCGATCGCGGAGGTCAGCATTTCGGTCGACACGTCGATGCCGAAGAATTTTGCGCCGGGATATTGCCGCGCCGCGACAGTCAGGTTGCGGCCGGTGCCGCAGCCGATTTCCAGCACGGTGGCGCCGGCGGCGGGCTTCAGCCCGGCGATCAGCTGGTCGCGGCCGAGAAGATAGTATCGGCGGGTGCCGTCATAGATATGGCGCTGCCGGCGATACATCCGGTTCATGCGGGCGGTCGCCTCAACCGGCCAGGCCAGATTTTCACCCATTTCGGAATCGGAAATCGTCATGGCCTGGGCCACCCATCTTCGAGCGTGATCGCTCCATCCATTCCAATGTTCGTGCGACAGAGGTGTGACATGGCACCGTCACGACAGCGGCTTCATGTCGCAAAAATGCATTACGCGGCTGATATTTTCTCGGGATTGTCGATTCGAGGAATGGATGAACACGCAGCTTATCGCCGACGCGGTCCGTAACAGCCGTGACCACAGTGAATCCACCATTTGGGACAAGTTGTTTGCCGTCTGGTTTCGCCGGCTGGTCTACACCCAGATCTGGGAAGATCCGGAAGCCGATATGGCCGCGCTGCAATTGCCGGTCGGTTCCACCATCGTCACAATATCGTCGGGCGGGTGCAATGCGCTGTCGTATCTCACCGCGCAGCCGGCGCAGGTTTATGCCGTCGATCTCAACGAGGCCCATCTCGCGCTGTTGAAGCTCAAGATCGCCGGTCTTCGCGCCTTTCCGGACTATTCGGATTTCTGGCGGTTCTTCGGCGAGGGCACCGCCGCCTCCAATGCCGGACGTTATCGCGACCGGCTGCGGCCGCTGCTGGACGCCAGCGCGCGCAAATTCTGGGACGAACGGGATCTTCGCGGGCGCCCGCGCTACGGCTATTTCACTGACGGCTTCTACCGTCATGGCGCGCTCGGCCACTTCATCGGCTTTGCGCATCGATTGGCCAGGCTGGCGAATATCGACCTCGACGCCTTGCTGAACGAAAAGCGCGATTCTGCCGAGCGCCTGGAAGCGCTGGATCGGGTCCACCGCCTGTTTCACTCCCGTCTGGCGCGCCTGATCACCCGGACTCCCGCTCTGTTGTTCAGCCTCGGCATTCCGCCGCAGCAGCGCTCTCTGTTGGGAGGCGACGCGCCGCTCAACGAGGTGCTCCACGAGCGGCTGCTGCGTCTGATCGACGTCCATCCCAACGAGACCAATTACTTCGCCTGGCAGGCGCTGCAGCGCCGTTACCCCGGGCCGGGCGACAAGTGCCTGCCGCTCTATCTGCAGAACAGCCAGTTCGAGCGGATGCGGGCGGGGTCCGGATTGATCATCCCGGTCCATGCCAATCTTCGCGTGTTTCTCGAAAGCCTTCCGGCGCGCGAGATCGATGCCGTGGTGCTGCTGGATTCGCAGGATTGGATGGCGCCGGATGAAATTCGCGCGCTCTGGAACGCGATCGATCGCGCCGGCAAGGACAGCGTTCGCGTGATCTTCCGGACCGCCGGCGTCGAATCGCCGCTGAAAGCTCCGCAATTGAGCCCGCTCCAGGAAACCTGGCGGCGCGACGCCGAGCGCAGCGCCATCGGTTTTGAGCGCGATCGTTCCGGGATCTATGGCGGGTTTCACTGCTACGCCCGGCGGTAGCCACAAGAAAACCTCATGGTGAGGAGGCGCTTCTTCAGCGCCGTCTCGAACCATGGGCCGCGCGGCCATCCACGCGCAACGGCTTCGCCGTTGTCGCGGGAGACACGCGCAAGAGCGCGGTCCTCAGGATGAGAGCTTCCCCACTGTTCCCGCACCGTCTCCCGCCGTCGTGAATCGCCACGCCGCAAAGGCGCCGACCAACAGCATTGGGATGAAGCCGGCGAAAACCCAAAATCCGGCGGTCTGGGCGGCCTGGATGGACATGCCTTCGGCGAGGCCGGACATATTGGCGGCGATCCCCGTGGCCGCGGCCCCCACGGCAAAGGCAATCCGTTGCACCGTCCCGGGCGCAGCCGCCGCAAGGGCGCGTTCGCTTTCGTCGGAAAACGCAACGATGCGGCGCACGATCCAGGGCCAGGCGAGACCAAATCCAACGCCTTCCAATAGTCCGCACACCACCATCCCGGCCAGCGACCCGGCGGGCACCGTGATGGCGAACCCGGTGGCCCCGACAACGACCAGCCCCACGCCGACGCGGATCAGCATCCTTGCCGCCGAGGCTGGCGCGTTGGATACCGCCACGGTGGCGAGACTCCATGCGAGCGACTCTCCCGCCAGCATATATCCGGAAATCAAAGGGTTGATGCCGAACATGGTTTTCAGGATCAGCGGTCCGTAGGCCCAGAAGCCGGTCTTCGCCATGGACAATGCGAAGACCGTCAACAGCCCGGCCCCGATGGGATGGCGCAGGTTCAGGGTCTGAACCGGCAGCATCCGGGAATGCGATCGCCGATCCATTCTGGCGGCCATGGTGAGCAGTCCGACACCTGCCACGCATTCGACCACGGCGAGCAAGATGTTCTGGGCGACACCTGCGAAAGCGATCAGGAGCGTCGCGGCCGAGAGCATCAGCAAGGGCGCTATCGGCCACTTCTGATCGGTTGTGCCGTCGACCGGCTGTTCCGGAAGCAGCACCAGCGCCAGCGCGCCGAGAACGGCCGCTTGTGCGGCGAAGAACCAGAACGCCCCACGCCAGAACCCGAGATCGGCGAACACGCCTCCGATCAACGGTCCCAGCAGCGAGCCCGCTCCCCAGATCGCCGCCACGATGCCGAACAGCGGTCCCCAGAGTCGTTCGGCGAAGGATTGCTGGATCGCGACGTAGCTCAGCGAGACCAGCATGCCGCCACCAATGCCTTGTGCCAGCCTGGCGCCCAGCAGGGTCGCCATATCCGGGGCGATGGCGGCGATCCCGCAACCGACGCCATACAGAAGCGCGGCGCCGACCAGGACGCGTTTCACACCGCCGCGCCGGCAAAGCAGCGCCGTCGCGGCCCCCGCAATGATCGCGCCGATCTGATAGAGCGAGATCGTCCAGCTGACATAGGCGATGCCGCCGATTTCATCGACGATCGCCGGCGTGACCGTGGCCGTGACCAGCGTATCGGCGGCGTGCAGCCACACCCCCATGCAGAGCAGCACGAAACGGCCCAGCAGGCCCGAGATCCATAAGCCCCTCCAGGCCCCGCTCTGTTCCAACGTCGTCATGAAAATTCCTGGTTTGCGCGAAGCGATGTTGGAGGCTACAACCTCAACATTGGTTGAGGTAAAGGGCTACGTGAGGGCAGGATAAGAGGCAAGATAAAGGGTCTTTGCGGATGGTAAAGGAATTGACGGTCGGAGACGTCGCCGCCCGCAGTGGCGTCTCGGTTTCGGCGCTGCATTTTTACGAACGGAAAGGGCTTATCAGAAGCCACCGGACCAGCGGCAACCAGCGCCGCTATGACCGCGACGTGCTGCGTCGCGTGTCTCTGATCCAGTTCGCCCAGGAACTCGGCATCTCGCTGGCCGAGGTCGGTTCATCCCTGAGCGGCCTGCCGGCGGGGCGTCCCCCATCGCGCAAGGATTGGGAACGCCTGTCGAGAACATGGGCTGTCGACCTTGACCGGCGGATTGCTTCGCTGCAAGCGCTCCGCCAAAAACTGGCCGGCTGCATCGGTTGCGGCTGCCTGTCGATCGATCGCTGTGCGATCTTCAATGCGGACGATCATCTCGCCGCCCAGGGCACCGGACCGGTTTTGCTTCGTCAGGAGAAACGCAAATTCCCAACCAGGACGACCTCATCCTGAGCTCGACTTTGGCCAATTTTTTGAAGGGGCTCATCGACGGCGCGAGACGCTGATCTTGGGGTCGCTTTCGGCGATTTCATGAGCGCTGTCGAGCATGAGTTTCATGCGGCCAAGGTTTCCGAAGGTGGTCCAACGGCCTTTGAGATTTGACCAGTAGAACAGCTCGAAGCGATCGGTGTTGGGAATGGGACGCAGTC
>JAQGJF010000509.1 GCA_028290765.1 Tardiphaga sp. | reverse complement strand
TTCAAGACCTGGGCGAATTCGATCTTCACCTGGAACTATCCGGTTCCCGAGCTGCACAACATGATCAACAAGGTGCCGCCGGTGGCGGCGAAGCCGACACCGGAAGGTGCCGTATTCGGTTTCACCTATTTGTCGTTCACCGGCACGGGCATGCTGATCGCGGCGATCATCTCCAGCTTCCTGATGGGGTTCTCGCCAGCCAAGATGATTGCGGAGTACGGCCG
The DNA here is from genome assembly GCA_028290765.1 of Tardiphaga sp. The sequence goes on along the minus strand of JAQGJF010000509.1, from coordinate 4,721 downwards.
CACCATCAAGCTGTGCGCGATTTCGTTGATCACCATCTCGGCGATGCTGGCGATCGGCACGCTGACGCGGCTGTCGGGCGTCGATGCGACGCTCGGCCTGGCCTTTGCTGCGACCGGCGTGCTTTATCCCTTCTTCGGCACGCTGCTGGGCTGGCTCGGCGTGGCGCTGACCGGATCGGACACGGCGTCGAACATTCTGTTCGGCAATCTGCAGAAGATCACCTCGGAGCAGCTCGGTCTGTCGCCGATCCTGATGGGCGCCGCCAACTCGTCCGGCGGCGTGATGGGCAAGATGATCGACGCGCAATCGATCGTCGTCGCCTCCACCGCGACTAACTGGTACGGACATGAAGGCACTATTCTGCGCTTTGTGTTCAAGCACTCGATCGCATTGGCCTGCCTGGTCGGCCTGTTTGTGATGCTGCAAGCCTATGTCTATCCGTTCACGCTGATGGTCATTAAATAGCAACGGCTGCCGATACCGGCTAAAATCCCCGCGAGAGCACCTTCTCGCGGGGATTTGTTTGCGCCCATGAATTTATACAGCGGCCATCTGGTCAACGTCACCGGCGCGAAGTAGAACGGCAGCGGTTTTTGATCGGGTTCACGGTTTTCGAGAGTAATGATGATTTCAGTCACGGTGTTTTCGCGGCCGATGCTGGCTGTATCGCTCATGGGTCTGGCCGCCCTCGGCACGCCGCCAGCTCGCGCCGATGACGGGTTTCCGTTCGGTTTCGAGATGACGTTGGATGCCGCCCGCCAGCCGGGCTCCAAGCGAATTCCGAATCTGGAGATCGGCGACGCCGGCGAGACCCGGCTCGAGCTGTGGTGCAAGGGCGGCAAGGGCCAGTTCTCGGTTGCCGGCAACACCGTAGTCTTTGTGGCGGGACCGATGGAAGATCGCAACTGTCCGGAAGCCCGGGCGCAGGCCGACGACGAACTGATCGCGGCACTGAGCGAAGCGGCAACCTGGAAACGGCAGGGCGATTTGATCACCTTCGTCGGCGCCAAATCGCTGCGGTTTCATCTCAACACCAACTAATCTGCAGCTAGCCCCTCGCAGCGGGTCGATCTGCCCACTGGGCCGCTCGCAAGCTCATGCACGCCACGTCACCGAACGTGTGTGGGTAGTTTCCTTTCATGAGAACGCGCGACCAGATCGAAATACCGCCCTTTTGGTGGTCTCGGCGAAAAATAGCCATTTATTTCATGCAACACGCCGCCATGACCGACCAAGAGAATCCGTTTTTGCATCTCGAACTTCAACAGGCGATCGAACTGCGCTGGGCATTGCGCGACATTCGGGCGAAGCGCTGGAAGCTGACGCCGATCGATCCGCAGCATCTGCAAACGCTGATCGACATGGGCCTGGTCGAAATGAGGGATGATGAAGCCGTCATCACCACGTCGGGGCTGGACATCATCGCATGACGGCAGGGCCGTTCGGCCATGCACGATCTCATCGCAGACCGGTTCTTCTTTGCCTGCTCAATCAGGTCTCGCGCAGGATCATGTCGGCGCAGGCGCCGGCCGACTGCACCACGCCGGTATAGCCGCCAAACCCCGCATAGGCCGACGCCAGATAGAGGCCTGGTATCACGGTGTGCGGCGAGCGGTCTGGCGTCGGCTGGATCGAACCCGGCGGGGACGGCGCGAAGCCGTAGACCGCGCCCTCGGGCGCGTTGAGATATTGCCGCACCGACAGCGCCGTATTGAACGACGAGGCGGTGACCGCGCCGGCCAGACCCTGGTAATGACCATCGAGGTAGCGCACCATGGCGTCCTGCCACCGCGCGCGCTTGTCGCGATAGCCGTCGACGTCCAGGCCGTCCCAGTTGGACAGCCGATCCGGCCCGAAGATCGACAGCACATAGGGCGGCGCCGGGACGCCGGAATCGATCGCGGTATAATCGACGATGGCCAAGGGCGGCATGCGCTCGCCGGGCTCATCGGCCATCAGCGATGACCCTTGCGCATAGTCGGACAGATGCGTCATCCACGGCGGCAATAATTGCGTCGAATAGCTGGCGACGCCGAATTCACGCGGCGGCCGCGACAGACCGAGGGTAACGGAGAACAGCGAAATCGACGACGGCCATTGCCGGTAGCTGGCTGTCAGCCGGTCGGCGGCGGCGGTGGGCATCAGCGTCGCCAGCGTCGCGGGTGCCGCGTTGCCGACGATGCGCGGGCTTGCCACGGCCTGCGGATCGCTGCCGTCGCGGGCGGTATGGGTAACGCCCGCGACGCGGCCTTGCGCGTCCAGCGCGACGCCGGTGACGACACGCCGCAATATCACGTCGCCGCCAGCCGCCTTGATCGCGCGGGCCAGCGCGCTCGAGAGCCGTTGCGAACCGCCGCGCACATAGCGGCCGCCGTTCAACAGATAACTGCCCTGGGTGGCCGCGAAGTGGATCCACCACAGCGTGGCGGGATCGTCATGATAGTAGGAAAGGTTGGCGGCGAAGGCGCATTTGACGGCTTCGTTGTCGCCAAAAACGCCATCGAGTTTTTGCGACAGCGACAAATCCCAGTCGCTGGGAAAGGCCGCGCGTCCGCGCGCCAGCGCATCCGGCGCGGCTGCGATTTCTTCCATTTCGCCCAGCAACCGGTCGATGCCGGCACGGACCTCCGGAAAGCGTTCGGTCAGCGCCCGCCGCGCGGCAGCGAAATTGTCGGGCAGGACGAAAGGCCGATCGAGCGGGCCGCCGCGCGCTTCGTACAGCGCATCGCCCGGAATCCAGGTCACGGCGTCCAATACGCCGGCGCGCGTCAGCACATCGTGCTTGGGGTCGCGGGGATCGTGCGGGTCGCTGGTTTCGTGCAGCGAGCCTTCGACGAACAGATCGCCGACCTTGTAGCTCGACGCCGCGCCGCCGACCGAATTGCTGCGCTCGATGACCAGAACCTTGCGTCCCGCGCGCGCGAGAACTGCCCCCGCCGTCAGGCCGCCGAGGCCCGCGCCGATCACCACTACGTCATAGCCCGCCATCAAACCCGAAACCCTGCCGGCCTTTGCCTTCTTTGAAGCTGTTCATTGCCGCTGCGGCACGGCATGTCAAATGCCGCATCGCAAGCCGGCCGGAACGGGAGGCGGATCGATGGCTAGAAGGTCACTTCCAGGCCGATTTGTCGGCGTCCCAGCGCTGGCCCTTGAATTCTTTTGCGAGCGCATCAGCGGTTCCGTTGTCGTCCTCCTGGTCGCCTTCTTCGTCGCCGGTGGAAGCGTCGGCCAGGTTGAGCTTTGCGCCCGCCGCCTCATCCGCCGTTGTGACGGAGGGATTGCCGATCCAGAGCATCAGCCGATCGGACGTGCCGGGCTTGTCGGAAGAAACCAGCGCTTCAACCTCGATGGTGTCGGTCAATTCGAGCGCGGGATAGACCTGGCTCGGCCGCTTCAGCGTCAGTTTCAGCTTTCCGGTGTTCTCGCTCCATTGCGAGGACGACAGTTTTGCCGACATGGTTTTTGCGATCACGGCGGCGATTGCGGTCGCGAGCTTGTCCCGGTTCACCCGATCGCCGTCGCGCCACTCCGCCGCCGGAAAACGGATGGCGCGCTCCATGTCGACGACACCGGCGGTCCAGCCGGCGGCGACCACGCCCGGCAATGCCTTCGCTTTCGCGATCAGCGCTGCGGCGCGGTCCGGGTCGACGCTGATGTTGATGGTCTGCTCGCCGGCGCGCAGCGCGTCGCAGGAGACGGTCAGGCTGCTCAGGGATACTTCGACGTTCTGTCCCTTTAGGCTTTTCAGAAAATCCAGCGCCGCGTCCAGTTTCACCCGCACCGCGACCGACTCAGGGGAAACCTCGGTGAAATCCTTTGGCGCCGCGGCGATGCGGTCGTCGGTCGACTGGTTGTCCTTGAATTCCTGCTCGCTGAGATCGGAATTATCGGTCGACGCCACGTCCGTCACGGTCTGGCCGACGCCGATCTGGCCCTTGAACTCGAAGGTGTCGCCGGTCGGCTTGCGCACGAGTTTTACCGTGACCGGCAATTTATCGCCCAGGCTCTGCGTGGTTCCGGTTAGGTTTTGTCCGCTGACCGCGAGATTGGCGATGAAGCGATCCTTGCGGTCGGAGCCCTTTTCAGCCGGATAGCAAACGTCGAGCACCGCCGCTGTCACGGTCTTGCCTTGACGGGTTTCTTTGAGAATGACGTCGGCGTTGCCGTCCATCAGGCCGTCGATCGAGGTGAAATACCGCGTCTCGTTGGCGCCCGGCGTTGATTTTGGCGACAGCTTCATTTGAGCGGTGGCCGGACTTAACCAGACCGCGACGAGGCCGACCAGACAGAGCGGAAGCGCGCGCATATAAAATTCCTCGCAAGAGAATCGGGACCTTCTATCAAACCACTGCACAATCGCCAAAAAGAAGGCCGCCCGGGGGCGGCCTTCGATAAGAGATAATGGTCGGCAGACAGTTGGGCTCAGAAGCCCATTCCGCCCATGCCGCCCATTCCGCCGCCGCCACCGGGCATCGGCGGGGCCGGCTCCTTCGGCAGTTCGGCGACCATGGCTTCGGTCGTCACCAGCAGGGCGGCAATGGAGGCTGCGTCCTGCAGCGCGGTGCGGACCACCTTGGCCGGGTCGATGATGCCTTTGGCGACCATGTCGACATATTCTTCGGTCTGCGCATCGAAGCCGAAGGTTTCGGACTTGTCTTCCAGAATCCTGCCGACCACGATCGAGCCTTCGACACCGGCATTTTCGGAGATCTGGCGGACC
>JAQGJF010000483.1 GCA_028290765.1 Tardiphaga sp. | reverse complement strand
ACAGTGAGGCAACGCCGACGAACACCACCTGGTAGTCGTGGTGGTATTAGTGCAGAACGTCACATGTCGGACTGCGGTCGGTGAAGCGCCGGCGGATTTGCTTCCACACGCCCTCATAGAGGCAGTTGTGGAAGTAGAAATATTCCATGTGCTTGAACTCGCTCTTGGCCGCCGAGAACAGCTCCTCGACCTGCTGGACGTGCGAATCCATCGACCCGCCGATATCGAAGAACACCAGCACCTTGACCGCGTTACGCCGCTCCGGCCGCATATGGACGTCGAGATAGCCGTGGTTGGCGGTCTCCTTGATGGTGGTGTCGAGGTCAAGCTCGTCGGGCGCGCCGGTGCGGGCGAATTTGCGCCGCCGCCGCAGTGCCACCTTGATGTTGCGGATGCCGAGCTCGACATTGCCGTCGAGATCCTTGAATTCGCGGCGGTCCCAGACCTTCACCGCACTGAAATTGCGGTTCTTCTCCTGGCCGATGCGCACGCCTTCGGGGTTGTAGCCGTACGCCCCGAACGGCGAGGTGCCGGCGGTGCCGATCCACTTGCTGCCGCCCTGATGGCGGCCCTTCTGGTCCTTCAGCCGCTCGCGCAGGGTTTCCATGAGCTTGTCCCAGCCCATCGCCTCGATCTGCTTCTTCTCCTCGTCGGTGAGATATTTCTCGGCAAGCTTCTTCAGCCATTCGGCCGGAATGTCGGCCTTCTCCATGGCGTCGAGCAGATTCTCAAGCCCCTTGAACACGGTGCCGAACACGCGGTCGAACTTGTCGAGGTTGCGCTCGTCCTTCACCAGCGAGGCGCGGGACAGGTAGTAAAAGTTCTCCACCGTCTGCTCGGCGAGGTCGGCATTGAGGGCCTCGATCAACGTCAGGTATTCGCGCAGCGTCACCGGGACCTGGGCATCGCGCAACGAGGTGAAGAATTGCAGGAACATGCGGGTCCTAGAATGGTCTTGCTGGAATGATCTCGGCGCGGCGGAAAACCTCCGAACCGCCCATGATCAGATTGCCCGGCGCATGGCGCCCGTCAAGGGCCGAACCGGCGGGTCAGGGCCGCTTCGCCGTCACCTGACCAGCCCGATTCCACCGAAACAGAGCGATCCGGCATCGCGCGTTTCGCCCTCCACCTCGTAGAAACGCGAGGTCGGCGCGAAGCCGCGGAGCCCGTGTTTTACAGGCCTTTCACGCATGCACCCGGTCAATTTGACACGCCTGCAAACGCAAAAATCTTAGCACTCGATAAAGCAATGACGGTCATCCTGCCCCATGCGTCTACCGCCACTATTTACCGCCAAATGGCCGATGCCGGATCGAACCGCCTCGGGCATCGGACTGCCGAGCCGCCTCGCCGCGCCGGCATGGTGGTCACGCTGTTTGTGCTGGTGATGAGCGCCTGCGTGCTCGGGCTGGTGGTATGGAAGGCGCTGGACGCCAGGAAAACGGCGCTGGCGCAGAGCGAAATCAATATCCGGAATCTGGCGCACTCGCTGGCGGAGCACGCCTCCAGCACGATCGAGGCCGCCGATGTGGCGATGAGCGGCATGGTGGAGCTGCTCAAGTTCCAGAACCCGCTGCCGGAACGGCTCGACCTGTTCCTGATGAAAACGGTCCACGCGTTGCCGCAGTTGCGTGAGATCGGTGTGCTCGACGCGGCGGGCGACTGGAAATACTCGTCGCTCGCCGAGCGCCCCCGCTACAACAACTCCGACAGGAACTATTTCACCTACCATCGCGAGACGCCGGGTCCAGCGATCCGGATCAGCGAACCGCTGCAATCGCGCCTGACCGGCCGGCAGACCATCATTCTCTCCAAACGCATCAGCAATCAGGACGGCAGCTTCAACGGCGTTCTGGTGGCCGCCATCGACAGCGAATATTTCCTCGACTTCTACGGCATGTTCCGGCTCGGCCCCGATGCCGGGATATCGCTGCTTCGGCGCGACGGCATGGTGCTGGTGCGCTGGCCCTCCGCCGGTTGGGAGCAGGATCCTTCGAAGAAGGATTTTTCCGGATCGCAACTGTTCCAGAGCTGGATGAAGCAGGGCTCCGCCGGGTATCACAGGCTCACGTCACGGTTCGACGGCCTGGTGAAATATCTGGGATTTGAACAGGCCTCGCACTACCCTCTCCTTCTCGTGGTGGCATTGCCGGAGGACCATTTGCTCTCAGGCTGGCGCGCCGGGCTTGTGTCCGACGCCCTGGTGGCGCTGGTGCTGTTGTGCAGCGTGGTCCTGCTGGCGGTGTTGCTGTCGGCGCAGTTTCGCTTTCGCCTCAAGATGGAAAGCGTGTTGCGCGATCGCGAAGGGCGCTATCGGCTGCTCGCCGACAACATCGCCGACGTCGTGGTCCTGCTCGATCGGCGCGGCGTGCTGCTGTTCGTCTCGCAATCGGTCGAGCCGGTGCTGGGCCTGAAGCCACGCGACCTGATCGACACTTCATGCTTCGATCTGGTCCACGCCGAGGACGTCGGCAGCTTCCGCGCGGCAGCCGAGCAACTGACCGAGCGGACCTCCAGCAAGACGGTCGTGTTCAGGACCTATCGGGCCGACAGTTCGCTGGCGTGGATGGAAGCCAATTTCAAGCGCACGGTCACCAGCGGCAGCCGCTACCAGATCGAAATCGTCGGCATCCTGCGCGACGTGACGCAGCGCAAGGCGATGGAGGTCGAACTCGCCACACTCACCACCCGTCTTTCAGAACTCGCGACCCCGATGGCCTGACCGGCCTGGCCAACCGGCGGAGACTGGACGATGTCCTGCATCAGCAATACCGGCTGCGGGATCGCATTTCGTTGCTGATGCTCGACATCGACAACTTCAAGGGTTTCAACGACAGCCTGGGCCACCAGGCCGGCGATGAATGCCTGAAGAGCGTGGCCGCCATCGTCGCCGGGGCCACGTCGAACACGTCGGGACTGTCCGCGCGATATGGCGGAGAGGAGTTCGCGATCATCCTTCCCGATGTTTCCGAAGACGACGCGTTGAAGGTCGCCGAAGCGGTCCGGCTCAAGGTCCGGTCGCTTGCCATCCCCAATCCGGCCGCCGAACGCGGCTTCATCTCGGTGAGCGTGGGCGTCGCCACGAGAACACCCGATACGACCGACGAGGCCGCGCTGATCGGCGACGCCGATCGGGCGCTGTACGAGGCCAAGCGCCGCGGCCGCAACACCAGTGTTGTCAGGTCGTCGCTGGAGCACGACGACGCCGATGCGACCCTGCCGCAGCTCGTCTAGATCGGGCCGCAACCCGTCCTACAGGCTGGACCTCGCCGGTTTTTCAACTAAAGTTGGCCCGTTGGCGTTTCAAACGGGGCAAATCCATGGGTATCGATTCCATCATCGTCTGGCTCATCGTCGGCGCGATTGCCGGCTGGCTGGCTGGCCTGATCGTGCGGGGCGGCGGCTTCGGCCTGCTCGGAAACATCGTCGTCGGCATTATCGGCGCGGTGGTCGCGGGCTGGTTGTTGCCGCAACTGGGCATCAATCTGGGCGTCGGCATCGTCCGCGCCATCGTCAATTCGGCGATCGGCGCCGTCGTCGTGCTGGTCATTCTCTCGCTGGTCAGACGCGCCTGACCGCAGGGCTTCAACGACGGGAGCGACCGCCGCGGAGGCGGTCGTGTCTTGTTTAAGGGGCCGAAAGCCGCTATCGCTCGATAAGAAACAGCAGGAACAGACGACGAATGAAATTTACCGGCACCAAGGACTACATCGCCACCGATGACCTCAAGATCGCCGTCAATGCCGCGATCGTGCTGGAGCGTCCTCTGCTGGTGAAGGGCGAACCCGGCACCGGCAAGACCGTGCTGGCCGAGGAAGTCGCCAAGACGATCGGCGCGCCGCTGCTGACCTGGCACATCAAGTCCACCACCAAGGCGCAGCAAGGCCTCTACGAATACGACGCGGTGTCGCGGCTGCGCGACAGCCAGCTCGGCGACGCGCGCGTCTCCGACATTTCCAATTACATCAAGCGCGGCAAGCTGTGGGAGGCCTTCACCCACGAGAAGCGCCCGGTGCTGCTGATCGACGAGATCGACAAGGCCGATATCGAATTTCCCAACGATCTGCTGCTCGAACTCGACCGCATGGAATTCCATGTCTACGAGACCGGCGAAACCATCAAGGCGGCCAAGCGCCCGATCGTGATGATCACCTCCAACAATGAGAAGGAATTGCCGGACGCCTTCCTGCGCCGCTGCTTCTTCCACTGCGTCCGCTTCCCCGAGACCGAGACGATGAACGAGATCGTCGAGGTGCACTATCCGGGCATCAAGCAGAAGCTCGTCGCC
>JAQGJF010000474.1 GCA_028290765.1 Tardiphaga sp. | reverse complement strand
ATCAAGAGAATGCCGTGCTTCTGGGTGATCTCGCGCAGCCGCTTGAGATAGCCCTTCGGCGCCGGCAGCACGCCGGTCGATCCCGCCATCGGCTCGACGATGACGGCCGCGATGGTGGAGGCGCCGTGCAGATTGACCAGGCGCTCCAGCTCGTCGGCGAAGTGCGCGCCGTATTCCGGCTCGCCCTTGCTGAAGGCCTGCTTGTCGCGGTCATAGGTGTGGGGCAGATGGTCGACGCCGGCGAGCAGCGTTCCGAACATCTTGCGGTTGTTGACGATGCCGCCCACCGACGTGCCGCCGAAGCCGACGCCGTGATAGCCGCGCTCGCGGCCGATCAGCCGGGTCCGCGTGCCCTGGCCGTTGATCTGGTGATAGGCCAGCGCGATCTTCAGCGCGGTGTCGGCGGCTTCCGAGCCGGAGTTGCAAAAGAAAACGTGATCGAGCCCGGCCGGCGCCAGGTCGGCGATGCGGCTGGCGAGCTCGAACGCCTGCGGAATCCCGAACTGGAACGGCGGCGCGTAATCCAGCGCCTCGGCCTGCCGGCCGATCGCCGAGGAAATCTGGCTGCGGCCGTGACCGGCGTTGCAGCACCACATGCCGGCGGCGGCATCGATGATCTTGCGGCCATCGACGGTGAAATAGTGCATGTCCTTGGCGCCGGCGAGCAGCCGTGGCGCCTTCTTGAAGGCCCGATTGGCGGTGAACGGCATCCAGTGCGCGGCAAGGTCGTTCGGCACATTGACGGCGGTCGGGGTCGGGCTCTTGTCTAACATCTAGTCCCTCATGCTATTCGCGGATGTGTTGGTTCTGCCGCAAGCTATCAGCTTCGTCCCTTTACGGAAACCGCGGTTTGGTCGCAGCCCAATGGCGTTTTCAGGGGGGCTTGAGGGCATGCCTTGTTCCGGGCCGCCTTGCCGCCTTGCGCGTCCGCTGGTACCAACGCCGCCCATGGCCGACAAACCCAAAAAACCCCAGAAACTCAAGGCACGGCTGCCGCGCGGCCTCGCCGATCGCGGACCCGCCGAGATTGCCGCCACCCGGCGCATGAACGAGACCATCCGCGAGGTCTATGAGCTTTACGGGTTCGAGCCGGTGGAAACCCCGGCGATGGAATATACCGACGCGCTCGGCAAGTTCCTGCCCGACCAGGACCGGCCCAATGAGGGCGTGTTCTCGTTCCAGGATGACGACGAGCAGTGGATTTCGCTGCGCTACGATCTCACCGCGCCGCTGGCACGCTATGTCGGGGAGAATTACGGCACCGAAAACCTGGTGTTGCCGTATCGCAGCTACCGCGCCGGCTATGTCTACCGCAACGAGAAGCCGGGCCCGGGCCGCTTCCGCCAGTTCATGCAGTTCGATGCCGATACGGTGGGCAGCGCATCGCCGGCGGCCGACGCCGAAATGTGCATGATGGCCGCGGACACCATGGAAGCGCTGGGCCTGAAGGGACACTACGTCGTCAAGGTGAACAATCGCAAAGTGCTCGATGGCGTGCTCGAAGCGATCGGCCTTGGCGGCGAGGACAATGCGGGACGCCGGCTCACGGTGCTGCGCGCCATCGACAAGCTGGACAAATTCTCCGTCGATGAAGTGCGCAAGCTGCTCGGTCCGGGCCGCTGGGATGGTGGAGAAGAAGGCAAAGGCGACTTCACCAAGGGCGCGGGGCTTAGTCCGATCGACGCCGACGTCGTTTTAGGCATCACTGAAAAGCGTGATGACTGGAAAGAGACCACCGCCGCTGCGGATGCTTATCTGGCCAAGAGCGAGACCGGCAAGGCCGGCGTCAGCGAACTGGAAGAGATCGCGAAACTGGTCGCGGCTTCGGGGTATCAAGATCGCATCCGCATCGATCCCTCGGTCGTCCGCGGCCTCGAATATTACACCGGCCCGGTCTACGAAGTTGAACTGACGCTCGAGACCAAGGACGAAAAGGGCCGCCCGGTTCGCTTCGGTTCGGTCGGCGGTGGCGGGCGCTATGATGGCCTCGTGTCGCGCTTCCGCGGCGAGCCGGTGCCGGCGACTGGATTTTCCATCGGCGTGTCGCGGCTGCAGGCGGCGCTCACTTTGCTCGGCAAGCTCGACGTGACGCCGGAAGCCGGTCCGGTCGTCGTCACGGTGTTCGACCGCGACCGCGTCGCCGACTATCAGAAGATGGTGGCCGTGCTGCGCGCCGCCAAAATTCGCGCCGAACTTTATCTCGGCAACCCCAAGAACATGGGCAACCAGCTCAAATATGCCGACCGCCGCAACGCGCCTTGCGTGATCATCCAGGGCTCGGACGAAAAGGACGATCCCGCCGGGCCGCAGGTCGTGCTGAAGGACCTCATCCTCGGCGCCGAACTGTCGAAGCTCGAAAAGGACCGCGACGAATATCTGCAGAAGCAGAACGAGGCGCAGACCAAGGTGCCGCAGGCGTCACTGGTCGACGAGGTGCGCAAGATCCTGGATAAACACGGCGTGAAGTGGGGTTCGTCCTGACTTCGGTCCGCTTTGACGTAGTAATGTGAACAAGCAAGAGAAAAGGGAGACACCAATGCCTGAAGTGACCATTCACATGGCGGCCGGCCGCACGCTGGAGCAGAAGAAGGCGCTGATGCTGGAAATCAGCCAGGCCGTGGCCAAGCACGCCGGCGCCGATCTCGAGAACGTGACGGTGCAGATCGTCGAGGCGCCGCTGCATGACAAGATGAAGGGCGGCAAGACCTTCGTGGAGCGCCGCGCCGCGGCGGGCAAGTAACGCCGGCTTCAGGCGGCCTCATCGCGTGAGACGATCATGGATGCACGCGAGTTCATCACGATCGGCATGAGCGCCGAGCAGTTGCTCACGGTAACGCCGGACATGACGGTCCGGCGCTTCGTGCCGACCATGCCGGCGGTCTATGCGACGCCGATGATGATCCTGGCGATGGAGATGACTTCGGGCGATGCGATCGCGGCGGCATTGCCGGAAGGCTGGGTCACGGTCGGCACCGAAGTCGACATCCGCCATCTCGCCGCGACACCGGTCGGCCGCGAGGTCCGGACCCGTTCGCGGGTGATCGCCGTGGAGCGCAAGGTGATCCGGTTCGAGGTCGAAGCCTTCGATGGCGACCGCCGGATCGGCGAAGGCCGCCACGCCCGCGGCCTCGTCAACGTCGCGAGTTTTGTGCGGCGGTTGGGAGAGGGGTAGCTTGTTTCGTCTCTTTCTTCCCTCTCCCCTTGTGGGAGAGGGTGGCTTCGCGAAGCGAAGACGGGTGAGGGGCTGATGAGTCTCGTTGCGCGGCGCCCCCTCACCCGGCACGGACTTCGTCCGCGCCACCCTCTCCCACAAGGGGCGAGGGGAAGAGACGCGCGCTGCAAAAAAGGGTCGCCTATTTCGGCGCCAGGGCCTTGAGCTTTTCCATGTCCTTGATGTTCATCTTCAGGCCGCCCGGCATGACGATGTCGCCGGGCTTCTGGTCCGCTTTGCAGGCGCCGAGCCATTTGGCATCCAGCGTCGTGTTACTGTCGCGGGCCGCGCCGGCGGGGCCGCCCTGGCTGTGCGAGGTGACCTTGACGGTGTAGGCGGAATTGAAATCGCCGGTGACGTCGGAATGCGACGTCATCGTCATGCCGCTGACGGTACAGATGGAATCGGTGGTGTAGCCGGTCGCGGTCTTGGCGGTTTCGTTCCGGGAGCAGGCATCCTTCGCCATCGGCGAGAAGGTCGAGGTCATCTGCTTGTCGGTGGCCTCGTCGGTGCAATGCTGCATGGTCATCTCGGGCATCGGCCCGCCGGTCCGCAGCATCTTGATTTCCCACAGCCCGGCCTTGCGGGTCGGCAATTCCACCGCGGACGCGGCGAGGGCGGGAAGCGTCCACAGCGCGATGCCGGCGGCGAGACGAAACCAAACAGGCTGTCGCATCATGCTCCGCTCCAGATGCACTTACCAAGTGCATTTCATCGAAATTGCCGGCGTATCGGCTCAGTAGGCCGCGCGCAGCGGCCGTGCCGTCGAACCATACGGCACCCAGACGCAGGCGAATGAGATGTAACCGCCATAGTAGCGCTGGGCAGCGAGGAATTTCACCACCTTGCCGTAACGCGCGCAATGGTCGACCGCCATCAGCTTGACGTCGGTCTCGGCGACCAGCGAATAGGCGATGATGCCGCCGGTGTCGTTGCCCTTGAACGGCGGAACGGTATCGGCGCGGGCAGGCGCAGAAGCCAGCATTCCGCATATGGCAAGCAGGCCCAAAGCCCCAATCATTCGCATCGCAGTCTCCATTTCCTGTGCGGATATCTTAAAGGGCATCGGCCGTCATGGAAAGAACGCCAGCGGGCTCGGTTGCGGAGTTATCGGCAGTGTTGCCGCGCTGCACTTGACCTCGCCCGGGCTTCACGGCACCGTCCCGCGCAGATCATCCGGTGGGCTGCCTCATGCGCGACTTCGTCACATTCCTGAAAAAAATCACCCTCGGCGCCGCCTTCGGCGTAGCGGTCGGGCTGCTGGCCTTTGCGCCCAGCGCGCAGGCTGCCAATCCGTTTGAGCTGAATTTCGGGCTGTTCGGCCCGAACTATGAAGGCAGGGTGGCCGAATGTGAGTCGGCGTTGCCGACCATCACCTCGCAATTCCAGGAGAAGGAGAGCACCTTCTGGAATTCCGCGCTGCAGATCACCGGCTATGCCCGCATCCACGAAACCGCGTTCCGGCCTTGGCGTTCGGACAATATTCCCCGCCGCTACTGCACCGCCGATGTCATGCTGAACGACGGCAAGCCCCGGACCGTGCATTATTCCATCATCGAGGATGGCGGCTTTGCCGGATTCGGCCAGGGCGTCGAATGGTGCGTGGTCGGGCTCGACCGCAACTGGGCCTACAATCCGAGCTGCCGGGCGGCACGGCAGTAGTCCTGAATCACCGGGCCCGCGATCCCGAATCGCTGCCTCGTAGGCTGGACGCTTTAAACCCTCCATTTTGTTCTTGAAATGTTCTCATCTCGTGGCTAAGGTTCCCGGGCCATTGGAGTTGGGAGGCGCGTCATGTTCGATATTTCTTCGATTCTCTCTCGAGGTTTGCTTTCTCGGATTTTGATCTCACTGGGTTGGCTGGTTAGTGCTGCCATCCTTGCCATCGCGACGTCCGGCGCCGCGTCGGCGCAGGACCGGCGGCAGAATGCGGCGGGCGAATTCGACTTCTACGTGCTGTCGCTGTCGTGGTCGCCGTCGTTCTGCGAGGCGGCGTCCGAGCGCGGCAAAACCGGGCGCTCGCAGCAGGCCCAGTGCGGCGAACGGCCGTTTTCCTTTGTGGTCCACGGGTTGTGGCCGCAATACGAACATGGCTTTCCCAATTATTGCCAGCGGCCTTCGCCGCGGCTCGACCGCAACATCATGTCGTCGATGCTGGATCTGATGCCGGCGCCGGGATTGATCTTCAGCGAATGGGACAAGCACGGCACCTGCTCGGGTCTCGGCGCGCGCGCCTATTTCGAAACCATCCGCAAGGCGCGGTCGGCGGTGAAAATTCCCGCCGACTACCTGGAATTGGCCGCCCCCAAAACCGTGGCGCCCGCCGAGGTCGAGGAGGCCTTCATCAAGGCCAATCCCGGCTTGAGCAGTTCGGCTGTTTCCGTGACCTGCGACAGCACGCGGCTCAGCGAAGTACGGATCTGCCTGAGCAAGGATCTGCAGTTCCGTTCCTGCGAGGAAATCGACCGCCGCGCCTGCCGGCGCGACCAGGTACTGATGCCGCCGGTGCGTGGCGGCTGATTAGCCCCGGTCATTTCGCTTGAGTTCGTCATGCGCGGAACAAGTTTTAAGCCCGGGCATGACAAACTCCAACATTACGCACTTTGCCCAATCCGCCCGCTTGGCGTACTGCTGGCGGCATGAATTACCGTCACGCCTTTCATGCCGGCGGCTTCGCCGATGTGATCAAGCACATCGTGCTGGCCCGCATCCTCACCTATCTGCACGACAAGCCGGCGGCGTTTCGCGTCATCGACAGCCATGCCGGCGCGGGGGTCTATGACCTCACCGGCGACGAGGCGCGCCGTGGCGGCGAGTGGCTCACCGGCATTGCCCGGCTGATGCAGGCGAGGCTGTCGGAGGCCACCGCCGAACTGGTCAGGCCTTATCTCGATATCGTCAGGTCCTTCAATCCGCAGCGCGATCTCGTGGCTTATCCGGGCTCGCCGCTGATCGCGCGCGCGCTGCTGCGGCCGCAGGATCGCCTGGTGGCCTGCGAAGTCGAACCCAAGGCACGCAAGCGCCTGATCGACGCGCTGCGTCGCGACACCCAGGCGCGGGTGGTCGATCTCGATGGCTGGATGGCGCTGCCGGCTTTCGTGCCGCCGAACGAGCGGCGTGGCCTGGTGCTGATCGATCCGCCGTTCGAGCAGAAGGACGAGTTCGAACGGCTCGCCCACGGTTTCGAAGAGGCCTTCGCGAAATGGCCGACCGGCATTTATGTGCTGTGGTATCCGGTAAAGAGCCGCCGTGCCACCGATACGCTCGCGCAGCATGTCGCTGGGGTCGCCGATGCGGCCATCGGCGCCGGAAAATGCCTGCGTCTCGAATTCAGCGTGGCGCCGCAGGTTGCCGACGGCGGCCTGACCTCGGCGGGTCTCTTGATCGTCAATCCGCCATGGACGCTCGTCGCCGAGTTGAAGGCGATCCTCCCTGAGCTCGAAAAGCCGCTTGGGCAGGGTGGCGCCGGCCGCTTCCGGCTTGAAGTCCCAAAACCCTGAGGGCGCGATCTTAGGTTGCTCAAGCGCTGGGCTCGACCGTCGGCTTCGCCGTCCGCCGCGAAAAGCGCATCTGGGCCGTAGGCAAGTTGCCGGGAACCGTATTATGCTGAGCTGTTGGGACTGGCTTTACGTTCCGCTTTCGCGAATGGAGGCGGCGGAGTGACAAGGCCTTAGTACTCGCGATGGATCGGCGAGGGTGCCGCATCCGTTGTGATGGCCAAGCTTTCCGGCGGTGATGTCCGGTCGAGCCGATACGTTTGAAATGCGTCGCGGCAGAGCAATGCGGGGAGAGGAGTTTCCCGATGGCCATGACTGGGACGGTCAAATTCTTCAATGGAGAACGGGGCTACGGCTTCATCAAGCCCGACGACGGCGGACGCGATGTGTTCGTTCACATCACCGCGGTGGAGCGGGCCGGATTGAAGGATCTGACCGAAGGACAACGCATCACGTTCGAAGTCGAACCGGACAAAAAGGGCAAGGGCCCCAAAGCGGTCGATCTGGTGATCTCATCCTGAGCGCCGACCGCGCCGGCTGATGCGAATGGAATGCCGCGCGGCGGTGCAGGGCTGGCCGCCGCGTCGAGCGCAGGGTTGCGACCCGCATGGCGGCAGCGATGCGGTCAGATGGTCGTTGCCCGCAACACATGGGCGCCGCCACCGGCGGAAGAGGTGACGCGGCCTGGAAAGAAACGCTCTGCGATCTGCCGCGGGCCGAGATCCTCGACCTCGCGGAAGCCGAGCTCGGCCAACCGCGTGCCGAGCGCGTCGCTATCGAAATGGCACTGGATGGTTTCGCCGAGTTCGGCGACCCGCGCCGCGAGCGCTTCATGCGCCGCGCGGTGGCCCGCTTCGACGATCGAAGCGGTCGGATTGACGTAGTCGAACACCACATGCGCGCCGCCCGGCAATCCGGCGATGAAGGCGAGCGTTGCGAACACCGCCTGCTCCGTCAGATAGGGCACGACGCCAAGCCAGG
>JAQGJF010000442.1 GCA_028290765.1 Tardiphaga sp. | reverse complement strand
AGGTCGGCGGGACGGAACAGGCTCTTTGCACCGATGGCGTGGCCGTCGACCGTGAGCTTTTGCGCGGCCGCGTCCCACGATACGCCGTCGAAACCGGCGAGGGCGGCGCCGTCGGCCGAGATCAGATGGGCATGGACGTCGAGGTGAATCTTGTTCGTCACGCTTACTCCTGTGCCGCTGCCCGGTCGCCCGGTCGCGGTTTCGATTTCATTCAACCTTGATTCCGGCCTTGACAATGACATCCCGCCACGCCCGCGACTCGGCGCCAATGCGCTGCGCCAGTTCGCCGGAGCCGCCGGCGACGGCCGTGATGCCGAGTTCCGCCAGTTTTCGCGTGATCTCGTCGTCCTTCATGATGCCGACCACGGCGCGCTCGATCTCAGCCCGCATTGGTTCCGGCGTGCTGCCGGCGACCAGGATCGCGAACCAGGCGCTGCTGTCGAAGCCGGGCAAACCCGACTGGTCGAGGGTCGGGACATCCGGCAGCGTGGCTGTCCGGGCCGCGGTGGTGACCGCGAGCGCACGCAACTGGCCGCCGCGAATCTGCTCGAGCACGCTCGGCAGATTGTCGAACATCAGTTGCACTTGCCCGCCCACCAGGTCGGTAACCGCCGGAGCGCTGCCCTTGTACGGAATATGCACGATGTCGATGCTGGATTGCTGGCGAAACATCTCGCCGGTCAAATGACCGTTGGAGCCGTTGCCCTGCGACGCATAGTTCAGGCTGCCGGGTTTGGATTTCGCGAGCGCGATCAATTCCGCGACGGTCCTGGCGGGCAGCGACGGATTGACCACCAGCACGTTGGGCACGAAGCCGGTGCGCGTGATCGGCGCCAGGTCGCGTGCGACGTCATAGGCGATATTGGGATAGATCAGCGGGTTGATCGTCAGCGCGCTCGATGCCGTTGCCAGCAGCGTGTAGCCGTCGGGCGGCGCCTTGACCACGGCCATGACGCCGATGCCGCCATTGGCGCCGGCCTTGTTCTCCACGATGACCGGCTGCTTCCAGACGTCAGCGAGTTTTTTGGCGATCAGCCGTGCGATGATGTCGCTGGTGCCGCCGGCCTGGTAGGGCGACACGATCGTGACCTGCCGGCTCGGGAACGTCTCGGCCTGGACCGGCGTCGCGGCGGTCCACAGCGCCAATAACGACAGCAGGATGTGTGTTGAACGCAGCATGCGCTCTCCGGGGAACATGATGGTCGATCGGCGATGACGGGGTTTACGGCAGGATCGGCTTCTCCGGCAGGAATCCCGGCACGAAGATCTGGTCGGCGGTGAGCTTGTCGCCGTTGACCTCGATGTTCTTGTTGATGAAATCCACCGTGTTCTTCATCTTTTCGGCGGTCGCGTAGCCGAAGCCGTATTTCTTGACATCGTCGGAGAGCGCGACACGCCGCAGGATGTTGATCTCCTCGACGATGATCTGCGGGTCGAGCGCCTTGACATATTGCACCTGGATCTTGGCGGCTTCCTCCGGATTGTCGAAGGCGTCCTTCCAGCCGCGCAGCGAGGCGCGGACGAACTTCTTCACAACATCGGGGTTCTGCTTGAGGAAAGCCTCCTGGACGCCGATCGAATTGGAATAGATCTCCAGGCCGAAATCACCGGCGAACAGGCACACCGGCTTGGCATCCGGAATGGCGCGGCGGATCGACGGTTCGCTCATGACGAAGACGTCGATAGCCGGAACCTTGCGCGCCGCCAGCATCGGGACGCGCGCGGCGCCGTCGATGTTCACGACCTTCATGGTCTTGCTGTCGACGCCGTTCATTTCCATGAAGGCGGCCCAGATCTTCGGTACGAAGGAGGCGGTGCTCGACCCGAGTTCGAGGTTGGCGAGTTTTTTCGGTGAATCGAGATTGGCGCCGGGGTCGAGGCTGAAGATGCAGTAGGGCGCCTTCTGATAATTCACCGCGACGATCTTGACGCCGGCGGCGTTGCTGCCCGCCGCGACCAGGCTCGGAATATCGATGAAGCCGAATTCCGTGGTGCCGGTCGCGACCGAGCGAATGGCGTCAGCCGTGCCCTTCGACGGCAGGATGCTGACGTTCAGCCCTTCTTCCTTGTAGTAGCCCTTGCTTAGCGCGACGTACCATGGCGCATGGCGGCCGAGGCTGATGAAGTCGAGCACGAACTTCACATCGCGCTCCTGCGCGGCGGCAGGGCCGGGCAGGGCACAGGCCAAACCAAGCGTGATGATCGACAGAAATTTCAACATCCGTGTCTCCCGTTCTGGTGGGCCCGTTGCAGCTTGCGAAGCCATGCGCCGGCGGTCAAATTGACATCTGAGATATCATAAGATATTTCACAGCGATGTACATCGAATTTGCGAGCCGTGCGCTTGGATTGTCGAACCATCCTTCGGCTGTCATCCGGCGACGCCGGGTGCCTTGTCGCCCGAACCGCCGTGTTTTCGTGCGCCATCCTATTGTTTCCCCTGTTTGAAACGCAAGATTTGGGCCAGATAGGTCTCACAGGCAGCACGGAACGGTCAGATGGCTTTCGGCTCGGTCAGGAACGTCAGAAAGGTTTTCACGTCCGGCGAGTTGAAGTCGCCCGCCGAGGAACCGGTGGTCGCGCTCGACGATGCCAGTTTCGAATTCGAGCAGGGCGAGCTGATTTCGTTTCTCGGCCCCAGCGGTTGCGGCAAGACCACGCTGCTGCGGATCATCGCTGGCCTGATTCCGAAAACGTCGGGAACGGTGCTGATCGGAGGGCGCGACGTCAGCGAGCCGCTCGGCGATTACGGTTTCGTCTTTCAAAGCCCAAGCCTGATGCACTGGCGCAGCGTGATCGACAACGTCCTGTTTCCGATGGAAATCCTGAAGCGTCGCGACGCCGCGGCGCTCAATCGCGCGGCCGAGCTGTTGGACCTCGTCGGACTGTCCGCATTCGTCAAATCGCGGCCGCACCAGCTCTCCGGCGGCATGCAGCAGCGCGTGGCACTGTGCCGCGCGCTGATCCATCAGCCCGCGCTGTTGCTGATGGACGAGCCGTTCGGCGCGCTCGACGAGCTCACGCGGCTCGACATGAACGATCTTCTGTTGCGGATCCGCCGGGAAACCGGGGCGACGGTTCTGTTCGTCACCCATTCGATTTCGGAAGCGATCTATCTGTCCGACAAGGTGCTGGTGTTCAGCAAGCGCCCGGCGCGCGTCGCCAGAGAAATCTCGATCGATCTGGCGTACCCGAGGGGGCAGCAGGTTCGCTTCCGCCCCTCGTTCACGGCGCTCGAACAGGCGGCGAGCGAAGCGCTTGGAGTGATTCCGCCCGGCGCCGAACTGCTGGATGCCGGCCGATGAACCGCCATCTGTCACGCCTGGGTTATCCGCTCGCGGGCATCGCGCTGATCGTCGCGGCCTGGATCCTGATCTGCTGGCTCGGCAATTTGCCGACGGTGGTGCTGCCGACGCCCGACAAGGTGGTTCGCGCCTTCATCGGCCGGTTCGACCTGCTGGTCAGCGAAGGCTGGATCACCTTCAAGGAAACCATCTATGGCTTTCTACTGGCTCTGGCGATCGGATTGCCGATCGCCGTGGCGATAGCCAATTCGCGCCCGCTGAACCTGATGTTCTACCCACTGCTGGTGGCGCTGCAGTCGGTGCCGAAAGTCGCGCTGGCGCCGATCGTGATGATCTGGCTCGGCACCGGCATCGAATCCAAGCTGGCGATCGTCTGGCTGGTCGCCTT
Source organism: Tardiphaga sp. (assembly GCA_028290765.1). Next base: position 5,426 of record JAQGJF010000442.1, on the reverse strand, counting down.
CTTCCCGATCATCGTCGACACCACCGCGGGTCTGCGGTCGACGCCGCGGGAATTGCTCGAACTCGCCCACAGCCTGCGCGCCACGCCCTGGCAGATATTCCTGAAAGTCCAGTTTCCGGCGGCGCTGCCGTTCGTGCTGACCGGTGCCAAGGTGGCGATGACGCTGGCGGTGATCGGCGCCGTGATCGGCGAATTCGTCAGTTCGAGCGAGGGGCTGGGGTTCCTGCTGCTGAGCGCCACGTCCCAGCTCGATACGCCGCTGGCCTTTGCCGCCCTGTTCGCGCTCTCGATGCTGGGTGTGTTCAGTTACCTTTTGGTCGAGGGCGTGGAAGTTCTGGTGGCGGACTGGCTGCCGCCATTGCCGGAGAAGCCTTGAGCATGCGCGCGCATTTCAATTTCGACGACAGCGTGATCGTCATCACCGGCGGCGCCAACGGGATCGGGCGCGCGCTGGCGGAAGCCGCGGCGCAAGCCGGCGGGCGCGTCGTCATCCTCGATCTCGACCGGCCGGCGATGGAAGCCGCCGCCGCAACGAGCCCGTTGATATCGTGCAGGCACCTCGACGTCGGCGACCGAGCCGAGGTGTTCAGCGCCTTTGCCGCGATCGAGCGCGAGTTCGGTCATATCGACGGCCTCGTCTGCAGCGCGGCGATCCAACCCCGCATGGCGGTCCACGAGATGCCGGCGGAAGAGTGGACGCGCGTGCTGCGCATCAACCTTGACGGCGTGGTGTGGTGCTACCAGGCCGTCGTCAAGGGCATGATCGCGCGCCGGCGCGGCGCCATCGTCGCGTTCTCGTCGGGATTGGCGCACCAGGGCTGGCCGCAAGCCTCCGCCTACGCTGCCAGCAAGGGCGGCCTGATCGGATTTGTCAAAAGTGCCGCCAAGGAAGTGGCGCAATATCGGATCAGGTTCAATCTGATTTCGCCTGGTGTGATCGACACTCCGCAGTACCGCGCCGCCAATGCCGGCGCTGACGACGCCAACTGGAAGGCTTCTCTCGGCGTGGGACAGCCGCGCGACGTGGTCGGCCCGCTGATGTTCCTGTTGTCCGATGCCGCGACCATGACCGCGTCGATCCTGAGCCGCGACACGGCTTACTCCGCGGATGAGGACTCTTAGAGCAGCGAGCGTGCGATGAAGCCCATCCTGATTGTCGGCGCCGGACCGGTCGGTCTCACCACCGCGCTCGCGCTGAAGTTTTACGGTCTGCCGTTCCTGCTGTTCGAGGAGGACGGTTCGCTGTCGAGCGACACCAAGGCCGGCACCATCCTGACCCGGACCCTCGAAGCGTTTCGCCGTTACGACGTGGCCGACGAGGTGCTGGCCAAGGCGCTGCGTGTCGACCAGATCGGCGATATCGAACGCGCCACCGGCACCGAGCGGCCCTCGGTGCAGACGGCCTTGCTCGAACAGGAGACGCAATATCCCTTCGTGATCAATCTGCCGCAGCATCATCTGGAGCCGATCCTGCACCAGGCGATTGAGGATCGTGCGGCGGGATCGGTGCTGCTGCAGCATCGCCTCGCCAGCTTCACGCAGGAGCCGGGCGGCGTCTCGGCGACCTTCGAAACCCCGTCCGGTCCGCGCACGGTCGAAGGATCGTATCTGCTGGCCTGCGACGGCGGACGCAGCACGATCCGCTCCCAGCTCAACATCGGCGTCGAAGGCGAGTCGCTGGCGGCGCGCAATCTGCTGGTCGACGTGCGCGTCGATCTCGACATCGCCAATCCGCGCGACTACCCGTATCTGGCCTATTTCGCCGATCCCGACGAATGGATGATATTGGTACGGCAGCCGCATTGCTGGCGCTTCCTGTTTCCGCTGCCGCCGGATGTGGAGGAGCCCTCGCGCGACGAACTCAAGGCCAAGGTGCTGAAATTCATCGGACCGGTCGACGACATCGAGATCCTCAACACGATCCTGTATCGGATCCACCACCGCATCGCCACCAAGTGGCGTTCGGGAAATGTCTTCCTGATGGGAGACGCGGCGCATCTGATCACGCCGATGTGGGCGCTGGGGCTGAACACCGGCATCCTCGACGCGATCAGCCTGCCGTGGCGGCTGGCATGGGTGGCGCGGGGCTGGGCCGGGGAGGGACTGCTCGACGGCTACGCCCGCGAGCAGCATCCGGTCGCGGCCATGGGGTCCGGCGAAATGGCCGAAGCCGGCCGCAAATACATGCTCGGGCAAAAGGATCAGATCAAGGCGATGTCCGGCGATGCATGGGCCAATGCCATGACCCGGACGATGCTGGGCGTCCGGCTCGACGTCGACCAGTCTGGCGACTGGTCAATGGTGAAAACATCGCGCGACGCCCTGCGCGTCGGTGATCGCATGCCCGATTTTGAATTGCACGGGTCGGACGGCAAGCCGGTCCGGCTGCATCGGTTGACCGACGACACGTTCCTCGCTTTGTATTTCACTGACCCGCGCCGCCGTCCGGCGCTGCCGGCGGACCGGCCCGGCCTGAAACATTTGATCGTCTCGCGGCGGGACGCGCCGCTCGACTCCGGCGTTCGCGACCGCTCGCTGTTCGATGTCGGCGACCGGCTACGGCTTCGTATCGGCTGCGAGCACGACACCGTGGTACTGGTGCGTCCCGACGATCACGTCGCGGCGATGGTGCCGATCAGGGATAATCTGATCGGGCAGATCTATGATCGAATCGTCGCCCCGGCGGCAACAAGCATCGCCTCATGAACTACTGCGGAGCCTTCTGATGACATCCACGCCACGCGAACTCGGTCCGATCGGCGACAAGATCATCTTCGAGAACGACGATATCCGGGTCTGGAGCCTCACGCTCAAGCCGGGCGGGCGTCAACCCTGGCACCAGCACCTTCTGCCCTATTTGGTGGTTCCGCTCACCAAGGGCAAGAACAAGATGATTTTCGACGATGGCCGCGAGAAAGAGACGGCGGAGAATCCCGGCGAGGCATTATGGCGCGAGCCCGGCATTCCGCACGAGCTCTACAACATCAGCGACTGGGATTACAGCAACGTGCTGGTCGAGGTGAAGGCCAAGTCCGGCTGAGTCTCACCCGAACTGCTTCCGTGCCAGCTTCGCGCCGGCACCGAGCGCCATCAGCTTGGCTTGCGCGATGTCGCGATGCATCGGCGCCATGCCGCAATTGGTGGTGGCCACGATGTTCTGCTTCGGCACGAACTGCATGACGTCCCCGATCACCCGGGCGACATCCTCGGCGGTCTCGACAACGTCGCTGGCGACATCGATGACGCCGGCCTGGATCACCTTGCCGTCGAGTAGGCCGAGCAATTCCAGCGGCACCTTCGAATTGCGGCATTCGATCGCCACCTGCTGGATCGGGCTTGCCGAGATCGCCGGGAAAATATCCTCGTATTGGCGCCACTCGCCGCCCAGGGTCTGTTTCCAGTCGGTGTTGGCCTTGATGCCATAGCCGTAGCAGATGTGGACGGCGGTGGCGCAAGTGAGGCCTTCGGCGGCGCGTTCCAGCGCCTTGATGCCCCAATCCTTGACCTCGTCCATGTAGACGTTGAAGGCGGGCTCGTCGAACTGCACCACGTCGACGCCGTCGGCCTGCAAGGCCTTGGCTTCCTGGTTGAGCAGTTCGGCAAAGGCGAATGCCATTTTCACGCGGTCGCCATAATAGCTGTCGGAGATGGTGTCGATGATGGTCATCGGGCCGGGCAGGGTGAATTTCAGTTTGTGCGCGGTGTGGGCGCGGGCGGTACGGGCCTCGAAGGCATGGACGCGGCCCTTCAGCCGCAGCGGCGCCACCACCTGCGGCACCATGGCTTTGTAGCGGTCCTTGCGGATGCCCATCTCGACCTTGTGGGCGAAGTCGATGCCTTCGATGTTTTCGAGAAAGCCATGAACGAAATGCTGCCGCGCCTGCTCGCCCTCGGTGACGATGTCGACACCGGCATCTTCCTGCAGTTTCACCGCCAGCAGCGTGGCGTCGCGTTTGGCGTTCACCAGCTCGTCGCCAGACGATTTCCAGGGCGCCCACAATTTGTTGGGCTCGGCCAGCCATTCCGGCTTCGGCAGCGAGCCGGCGATCGTGGTTGGGAACAGCATGATGGGTCCTCCCGGTGCTTCCTGATTTGGCTCCTATCTGCCATGTCCCCGCGCCGGCGTACATGGCCGACCTGCCTGGCCATTGGCGTCGGGCGGAAGGCAGGGCTAGGATTGCGGAAAATACCACCTCCGGGGGATCCCGATGATCGACCTGCATTACGCGCCGACGCCGAACGGCTGGAAAATCACGATCATGCTGGAGGAATGTGGCCTGCCGTATACCGTGCATCCGATGCAGCTCGGACGCGGCGATCAGCACCAACCAGAGTTCCTCAAGCTGAGTCCGAATGGCCGGATGCCGGCGATCGTCGATCGCGCGCCGGCCGACGGTGGCGAGCCGGTTGCGATGTTCGAGAGCGGCGCCATCCTGATCTACCTGGCGGAGAAGGCCGGAAAATTCATGCCGCGGGAAATGCGGGCGCGGGTCGACGTGATGCAATGGCTGATGTGGCAGATGGGCGGGCTCGGCCCGATGCTCGGCCAGAACGGCCATTTCTTGCTCTATGCGCCGGAGAAGATTCCCTATGCGATCGACCGCTATGGCCGCGAAGCCAGGCGGCTCTACGGCGTGCTCGACGCCCATCTCGGCGAAGGCCGCGACTACATCGCCGGCGACTATTCCATCGCCGACATGGCGTGCTTTCCATGGATCATGACCCACAAGGCGCAAGGGCTGACGCTGGACGATTTCCCCCATGTGAAACGCTGGTACGCTCTGCTGCGGGCGCGGCCAAAGCTGCAGGCCGGCCTTGCTGTCGGCAAAGCGGCTGTTGCGCCGATGGACGAACAGGCGCGCAAGATCATGTTCGGCGTCGACGCACCGGCGCATTCGGCGCAGCAATGATGGCTCAAATGCACGAACCCAGATTTCCTCATTCCGGGTTCGCTTACAGCTTTCGCTGCTCACGCCCCGGAATGACGACCATTTTTGTCCGCCCGATAAGAAACCAAAGGAAACGCCATGATCGAATTCTTCTTTGACTGCTCCAGTCCCTGGACCTATCTCGCCTTCCACAACATCCAGCCGCTCGCAAAGGAATTTTCCGCCGAGATTTCGTGGCGGCCGATCCTGGTCGGCGGCATTTTCAATAGTGTCAATCCCAGCGTCTATGCCTCGCGCGAGACGCCGGTGCCGCTGAAGGCGCGCTACATGAAGAAGGACCTGGAGGATTGGGCGCGCTCCGCCGGGCTCGCGATCAAGATGCCGCCGACGGTGTTTCCGGTGAACAGCGTCAAGGCGATGCGCGGCTGCATCTGGCTGGGACAGGAGATGCTGCCGTTCGCGCGCGCGTTGTTCCAGGCCTATTGGGGCGACGACAAGGACATTTCACAGGAGGCGGTGCTGAGCGATATCTGCCGG
>JAQGJF010000440.1 GCA_028290765.1 Tardiphaga sp. | reverse complement strand
CGACTGGACTCGCAGGATCTGACCATCTTCCTGTTCCGATTACGGCGCGCCGATGAGGTGCCCTACCTGATCCACGGGGGATACGAACTCCCGCTCCTCCTGGAAGGTCGAAAGAAGCTGGCGCGCTTCGAGGATTACTATCCGCCGATGAAGTTCAAGGGCGAGGAGCGATTCGACCATTGGGTAACCCAAGGCGTGCTCCACCGCGAGGTGGTCGATGAACCGTTCGACCCGCCGTACCAGACACCCCACGGGCAGACCTGGAATGGACACCGGACGATCTATTACACGCCGAAAGGCGAAGAATGGCGCATCCCGGCGATGAAACTCATCTTCCATGCGTCGGGTAAAGCCGGCGGCTGGAACGAATATTTCGAGCGGCTCGAGGGCATGCTGTTCGGCTACGAGGACTGGCAGAACGACTGGTGGATCAAGGAGGGGGTCTCAGGCGGTGGCTTTGCTGGCGCGTCATTTTGCTGCGCGGTGACCACCGCCGGCCTGGCATGGATCGAAAGCACTGGATTCCGTGCGCTGCCGCCGACCGATGATCCGGTCCTGCCCCTGATGAGCTACCACTCGAAGGCCACCGAGGCCGACCTGTACGCAGCGATCCTTCGAAACCCGGGCGCCGCCGCCGTCGCGCGCTTCAACATCGCGGGTAAACACGCCATGAAATTTTTCGATCTGCGCGACGGCCCGTTCGAATTAGCGGCTGGACGGATTGCCGAATTCAACCGGTTCCTGAACGGATCGGTCGCCATTGTCGCCACACGAGACGGTGGTTAGTTCGCCATCGCCAGTCCGTCATTGCGAGGAGCTCTTGCGACCAAGCAATCCAGTTCTTCTTCTTAGCTCCTGGATTGCTTCGCTTCGCTCGCAATGACGGAGTTGGCGGCGTCGAATCAACTCGGAGCTATCCTGCTTCAATTTTCGTGGGCGCTCTGCAATTGCTGGAGCCGCTGTTCCATCGCCTGGCGCAGGTCGTAGCCGCGGCGGCCGAAGGAGGCATTGCGCTTGCCGATGAAGTCGCGCTGTTGCCGGGTCAGCGCCAGCGCCGCGCGATGGCTGTCGGATTCGGCGCTCGCGATCGCCCTCAGGAAGACGTCGTTGATGTTGCGGTCGAGCTGGGCGAGGCCCGGATCGGCGCAGATCGCCTTTTCCACCTGGCGCTTCGCGGTGGCGCAATTGAAGCTCGGCAGGTTCTTCTGGGTCGTCAGCGCCCCCAGCCGCTCGACTTCCAGTGCAATCTCCTGGTGGTTGGAGGCCGCGGTCTTGTCGGACGGATCGAGGCGAACCGCCTCGGCGTAATCCTGCAGCGCCCGGGCGCGATCGCCCTTCCTGCGCCATGCCGCGCCGCGGTTGTTGTAGGCGCGTTGAAACTTCGGATCCAGTTTCAAGGCCGCGTCATAGTCCGCAATGGCGCGGTCATAATCCTTCCGCGCCTGATGGGCGTCGCCGCGGTTGGTCAGGAATTTCGGTTCCGGACGGATTCTGATCGCCTCGTCGTAATCGATGATCGCCCCGGCATAATCGCCATCGCCGGCGAGATGCAGCCCGCGATTGTCGAAAAATTCCGGCTGCGACGGATCGATCCGGATCGCCGCCGAGTCGTCCTGCAGCGCGCGTTCGGTGCGGCCGAGCTTGCGGTACGCCGAGCCGCGGTTGGTGTAGGTCCGCGCATTGCCCGGATTGAGGCGGATCGCCTCGTCGTAATCGGCGATGGCTTTCTGATACTCGCCCTTGAAATACCAGGCGGCCCCGCGATCGGAAAACGCCTGCGCGAAATCGGGTTTCAGCCGCAGCGCCTCGTTATAATCCTCGATGGCGCGGTCATACTTGCCGTCATTGTTGAAGGCGTTGCCACGGCTTTCATAGCCATTGGCGTTGTCAGGCTCGAGCCGGATGGCCTGGTTGAGCGCCTCGAAGGCGGCTTCGATCTTGCCGCTTTGGCGAAGGATTTCGCCGCGGGCACGGAACGCGCGCGCACGATCGGGATCCCTGGCGATGACCGCGGCAATCTCGGCCAGCGCCTTGGCGGTCTGGCCGTTGCCATGGAACGCGACGGCACGGGTAATCGTGGCGTCGAGACGGTCGGCGTCCGGCGTCGCCGGATTGTCGATCAACGCGGTGCAGCTTTCGATCAATTGCGCCGGCGAGGCGACCGTCAGGGCCGCGCAGGCGACCGGCGGATCGACGGCGGTTTGGGCGCTGGCGCCGATGGACGTCAAAACAGCGACGGCAAGCACCGCGCTCGCGGCAAACGGCGAAACAAAGGATCGCATCAGCAGCTTTCAGAAATAATGGCGTCATCAGCGGCAGAGCCGCGTCAGACGCTTGGTCGCCGCAACCTCCCCCGAGGTTCGAAAAACGGCATTTGCCTGGACCCGGCAGGCGGATTGGATTTTCGCGATAGCGGCTTGGCGCACCCGCGCAAAAACTCTCATCGCGCCAGACAGCCAGCATCAAGTTCAAGTCGGTGTCATCGGCACGGCACGCATTGCATCCGCAGACGCGCGGGCCTGAGCTTCAGGGCATTGTTTGAGCCGCTCGATCAGCCAACGGCCAGCGGGGCCGGGAGGTGCGCCGCTCGGATAGACCGCGGACATCGGCATCACGAAGCCGCCCTTTGGGCCGTCCTCGACCAAAAGCTCCACCAGCCTTCCGGAAGCGATGTCGTCGTAGATGGCCAGCAGCGGCATGCTTCCCCAGCCGAGCCCATTGAGCAGGAATGCGTGCTTCGCCCCCAGATCCGCGAACCGCCATGTGTTGGGCGACATCACTCCGAATTCGCGTCCCGCCGACAGTTCGGACCGGTCGGTCAGCACCAGCTGGACGTGCCTCGCGAGTTCGGTTTTCGGAATGACACCGGATATCGCGGCCAGCGGATGCTCCCGCGCGGCAACCATCAGGAGGACGACCGCAGACAGCCGTTCGACCGCAAGGGCTGGCGGGATCGTCGGCAGCGAACCCACGATTCCCAAACCGCAGCGGCCGTCGAGCACCGGCTGAATGGTTCCACCCAGCGCCTCGACGTAAAGCCGCAACGGCGTTCCCGGGAATTGCAGCGAAAACGCCTTGGCGGCTTCGGTAATGGCGACCATCGGAAACATGACATCGATGACCACCGAGAGCTCCGGCTCGAGTCCCCCGGCCATCCCCTTGGCGCGCGCCTTGAGTGAATCCACGCCGGCGGCGATCATCCTTGCATCGGCCAGCAGGACGATGCCCTCGGGGGTCAAGCGCGGAGAACGGTGGCTGCGATCGAACAGGGACACGCCGATCTGGCCTTCCAGATTGCTGATGGTCTGGCTGACCACCGATTGCGCCCGTCGAAGCGTTCTGGCCGCCGCGGAAAAGCTCCCCTCATCGGCAGCCGCGATAAAGGCGCGCAACTGATCCAGAGAGACACCATCCAGCATGGCTCGTCCAACCTATCTGTTTTTACGATGAAATTTATCGAAATATAACGTCTTTTGCGATGGCCAGCAAGGCGCTAGGGACCAATAACCATTCAACCACGCCAAAACTGGACCCATCCCATGAGCACTTCGACCTTTGACTTGCGCGCTGACGCATCCGCCAACAGCGTCGTCCCGGCGATCGGTCGCCTCCTGATCGCCGCGATATTCCTGCTGAGCGGCGTCGGCAAGATTTTCGCTCCCGACGGCACCCAGGCCTACATCGCCGCCGCGGGACTTCCCCTGCCCGTGGTGTCCTACGCCATCGCGCTGGTGGTCGAAATTGGCGGCGGATTGCTGCTGCTGCTTGGTTACCGCACGCGCCTGGCTGCGCTCGGCCTCGCCATCTTCACCCTCATCGCCGCGGTCGGCTTTCACCATAACTTTGCCGATCAGAATCAGATGATTCACTTCCTGAAAAATCTGGCGATCGCGGGCGGGCTGCTTCAGATCGTGACATTCGGCGCCGGCGGCTTCAGCCTCGACGCACGCGCCGGACGATAGTCTCCTGATCCGTCTCGGCGGCGCTTTGGGCTTCGGCTCGGCAAGCCGATGCTCGCAGAATGAAAACTATCGCTAGAGCATGCCTCAACCGAGTTGAAGCATGCTCTAGCGCCATCTTTCGTTTGAGCATGATCTTTTCGGACAGCCGGCCTCCGCCTTTCCGGATCATGCGCTACTATCTGCCCTGCAATTGCTGGAGCCGCTCTTCCATCGCCTGGCGCAGATCAAAACCGCGGCGGCCGAACGAGGCGTTGCGCTTGCCGATGAAATCGCGCTGTTCCCGGGTCCGCGCCAGCGCCGCGCGATGGCTGTCGGATTCCGCGCTCGCGATCGCCCTCAGGAAGACGTCGTTGATGTTGCGATCGAGCTGGGCGAGGCCGGGATCGGCGCAGATCGCCTTTTCCACCTGGCGCTTCGCGGTGGCGCAATTGAAGCTCGGCAGGTTCTTCCGGGTGGTCAGCGCGCCCAGCCGCTCGACTTCCAGTGCAATCTCCTGGTGGTTGGAGGCCGCGGTCTTGTCGGACGGATCGAGGCGAACCGCCTCGGCGTAATCCTGCAGCGCCCGGGCGCGATCGCCCTTCCGGCGCCAGGCCGCGCCGCGGTTGTTGTAGGCGCGTTGAAACTTCGGATCCAGTTTTAGGGCCGCATCATAATCCGCGACGGCGCGGTGATAATCCTTCCGCGCCTGATAGGCGTCGCCGCGGTTGGTCAGGAATTTCGCCTCGGGGCGGATTCTGATCGCCTCGTCGTAATCGATGATCGCCCCGGCATAATCGCCATCGCCGGCGAGATGCAGCCCGCGATTGTCGAAAAATTCCGGTTGCGATGGATCGATCCGGATCGCCGCCGAGTCGTCCTGCAGCGCGCGTTCGCTGCGGCCGAGCTTGCGGTATGCCGAGCCGCGGTTGGTGTAGGTCCGTGCATTGCTGGGATTGAGGCGGATCGCCTCGTCATAATCGGCGATGGCTTTCTGATACTCACCCTTGAAATACCAGGCGGCCCCGCGATCGGAAAACGCCTGCGCGAAATCGGGTTTCAGCCGCAGCGCCTCGTTATAGTCCTCGATAGCGCGGTCATACTTGCCGGCATTGTT
>JAQGJF010000361.1 GCA_028290765.1 Tardiphaga sp. | reverse complement strand
TCGGCAATGCTGGTATCGGTCTTCTCCGCCTGCTTCACCGCATCGCCGGCGACGCGGCTGGCTTCCTGCACCTGGCGGCCGATCTCGTGCACCGAGGAGGTGATTTCCTCGGTCGCGCTGGCGACCGACTGCACATTGGTCGAGACTTCCTGAGACGCGGTGGCGGCTTCGGTGGAGTTTTTACCGGTGGCTTCGGCGGTGGTGGTCAGGGTATTCGCCGCGGCTTCCAGCTCCGTCGAGGACGAGGACAGCGAACCCACCAGTTCGCCGATCAACGTTTCGAAATCGCGGGTGATCTTGTCGACGCGCTGGGCGCGCTGGATCTTGGCGTCGGCATCGATGGCCGCTGCTTCGTCCGCGGCTTTTTTCGCCACCAGCTCGTTCTTGAATACCTGCAGGGTATCGGCCATGGCGCCGATTTCGGTCGCCTCGCCCTGGTGCGGCACCACCGCGGTCAGGTCGCCGCTGCCCAGCGCCCGCATCGGCGTGATGATCGAGGCGATGGCGCTGGAGATATCGCGCACCAGGTAGAAGCCGATGCCGATGCCGAGCAGCACGGCGACGACGAGGAGTGCAACCACCATCTTGAAGGCGGCTGCGTAGCTGTCGCTGGCGTCCTGGCCGGCCACATCGGCGCCCCTGTTGTTGAGGTCGACGTCCTTCTTCAGCACCTCATCGGCTTTGATCGCGATCGGGTTGGCCTTGGTGTTGTTGAGATTGAGACTCTCGTTGGCATCGTTCTTGCGTGACAGCACCAGGAGTTCCTGGACAGCCGCACCATAGGCTGTCCATAGCTCGGAGAACTCGGTATAGATCGCCCGCTCCTCCGGAGACGTAATAAACGCTTCATAAGCCTTGCGGCTCTTGTCGATGCTTTGCGCGACGGTTTCCATGGTTTTTTCCGCCGCGGCCTTGCCGGCGGCATCGGGCGCCAGGATATGGGACCGCACCACCACCCGGTAGGTGATGGTATTGGCGCGCAGTTCGCCGAGCTGGCGGATGCTGGGCAGCCAGTTGGTCTGGATGTCGACGGCGTTGGCGTTGATCGCCTGCATCTGCCGGATGGCGAACACGCCCATGGCGGCCATCACGACCAGCAGCACCGAAATCACGGCGATAATCTTGGCGCGAATCGAAAATTTGGCGAGCATCGTTTTATTCCTTAGGGTCTTCCCGACCCTTTGCCGAACCAGTAGAGACCAGACGCGAGAGGCCGAACACCTCTGCATAGTGAGGAGACATTTCCAGTCGAATGCCGCCCCGTGTCGACCGCGATTCGCCGTCCAACTTTGGACACAGTCAGTGAAGTCTTGGTAAACCGCGCGTCTCTTCGCGCGTCTTTCATCATGCGTTTGTAACGGAGAGGTGTGCGTAAAACGCATGTTGGCGCTTTTCGCGGCACGAATTGCGTGTCAACATCATCTCCTCATTCGACGGGAGGGCCGCTATGCGCTGGTGTGTCTCGATCGGGGCTGTGCTTGTCGCGGGGGCGATAGCCGGGGGTGACGTCGCGGGTGTGGCCGCGCCGAACCCGAATTTTCAACGTGCCGACGCCAAGGAGGCGACGGTCGACGTCGAACTTGTTTTGGCCGTCGACGTTTCCTACTCGATGGACATGGATGAACTCGCGATCCAGCGCGAAGGCTACGCCCAGGCCATCGTCTCGAAGGATTTCCTGCAGGCGCTGAAGACCGGTCCACACGGCAAGATTGCAGTGACCTATTTCGAGTGGGCGGCATCGACCGACCAGAAGATCATCATCCCCTGGCGGGTGATCGACGGTCCCGAAACCGCGGACGCCGTGGCCGCTGAAATCATGAAGACCCCGATCCGCCGCGCTTCGCGGACCTCGATTTCCGGCGCGATCAATTTCGCGATGCCGCTGTTCGAGGAAAATCCGTATCACGGCTTGCGGCGCGTCATCGATATTTCCGGCGACGGGCCGAACAACAACGGCTCGCCGGTCACCTTGGCCCGCGACACTGCGCTGGAGAAGGGCATCATCATCAACGGGCTGCCGATCATGGTGAAGGAGCCGTCGTTTTCGACGATGGATATCGAGAACCTCGACCTCTATTACGAAGACTGCGTGATCGGCGGTCCCGGATCCTTCGTGGTCACCATCAAGGACCGCGAGAAATTCAAGGAAGCGATCCGGACCAAGCTGATCCTGGAGGTTGCCGGCCGCACGCCCCAGCGCCGGATCGTTCCGGTGGCCGACAAGGAGCCGCGGGTGTCCTGCATGATCGGCGAGAAGATCTGGCAGGATCGGTGGGGACGGTAGAAGTCTGGTCGTCATACATCACCGCTTGAACCTCGCCACCAGTTCCACATGTGGGGTATGGCGGAACTGGTCGACCGGGGTGACGCCTTCGATCCGGTAGCCGCCGTCGATCAGGATTCGCGCGTCGCGGGCAAAGGTCGCGACGTTGCACGACACCGCCACCACGACCGGAATTTTGCTGGCGGCAAGTTGGCGGGTCTGCGCCTGTGCGCCCTGCCGTGGTGGATCGAACACCACGGCGACATAGTCGCGCAGTTCCTGCGGCACCAGCGGGCGCCGGAACAGGTCGCGGGCCTCGGCCTTGATCGGCTTCAGGCCGGCGGTCGCCATCGCGGCTTTCTGCAGCGCGCCCACCGCATTGGCGTCGCTGTCGAACGCCGCGATCCGCGCCTTGGCGGCAAGCCGCAGCGCGAACGGACCGACCCCGCAAAACAGGTCGGCAATATGCTTGGCGCCCTTGGAATGCCGGACCACCAGCGCCGCCA
>JAQGJF010000350.1 GCA_028290765.1 Tardiphaga sp. | reverse complement strand
CGCTGGTCCTGATGCGAAGGCCGACGAGCTCGTTGAAGCCCTGGTTGGCCCGCACCCCCAACGTGCCCATGGCGACGATGAACACCAGCATCAGCAGCACCATCATGGTGGCCTCGGGGAAGTCCGCGCGCGCTTCGATGCCCCAGATCACGCTCGGTATGGTGGTCGGCAGGAACAGCGCGAAGAACGCCGGAAGGTAGGAGCTGAAGGCCGGAATAGCGCCGGCGGCGACGCTGAGGGTCACCACCATGACCATCATTTGCAGGGAAAATCGGCCGCTGTTGCCGACCAGGCCGACCGAGCCCCAGCCCCAGCCCAGGCCTTCGGCAAGGCTGATCACGGCGAACCAGGTGCCCCAGAATTTCCACCGGAGCTCGCCGGGCCTGGCGCGCACGTAGCGGGAGCGCAGCGCGATATGGCAGACCGCGCAGGCCATGATGTAACACGTCCACGCCACGCCGGTGATCCAGTCCAGCGAGCCAAGCTGAATCAGGGCGCCCGCCATGACGATGGCCGCGGCCGCGGCGCCGAGCACGCCAATCGTAACATTCTGAAACAGCGCGACCACCTGTTCGGCACGCAGCCGCGTGAGACCAGCACGGGTGAAGGGTCCGGCTTCATCGCCCGATCCACCTGGTTGCAGCGCAGGCTTCCATCACCGGTCCATCGAACGATGTCTCATCGCCGTGTTCTCCAGCACGCTGCGCCTCATCGGGTCGAAGCCTTCGAGAATGCTTCAGATCGCAAGCTTCGACAAGAGATCGAACACCTCGCCATAGGGCGCCGCGACGGTACCCAACGGCATATCATTCTGATTTTAGGCAGGTCAGCGGGACAAAGGTCTTGAGACAAAGGTCTCGGTCAGCCGCGGACCTCCTGTTCCGATGCCACATTTTGCATGCTTTTCATTCAGAGACTGTTCAGCGGAAACCCGCATGATTGGCGGTCGGGTCGGAGAGCTCCCGCTCTCAACCTGGTTGAGTGCCTCGCCCGACATCAATGGGACCGGAACCCGTCGTGATCAGCCCAAGCCGCTCCAGAACCGGATGGTCGCTCCGCCTTTTCCTTTGCCTTGGCCTTTGTGCCGGCATGGCGGTATTGGCCGCGTCGGGCGCCGATGCAGCCGAACTCACGGCCGGCGATTTCGCGCTGATGGACCGGCTGACGTTCGGCGTCACGCCCTCCGGCGCCGAACATCTCAAGGCGGTCGGCATCGAGCGCTGGATCGAGGAGCAGCTGCATCCGCCGGCCGCAAGCGCCCTGCCGGCGCCGGTTCAATCGCAGATCGAGGCGATGGCGGACGTCCACAAATTTCCGTTCGATATCGCCACTGCCTTCGACCAGCAGGCTCAGGCGGCCAGCAAGATGACCGACCCCGATCAGAAGAAGGCCGCGCAGCAGGCGTTTCAACAGGCCATGACCGACCGAAGCCGGCAGGCGGCGGCGCGGACCATCCTGCGCGCGCTCTACGCGCCGGATCAGTTACGCCAGCGGATGACATGGTTCTGGTTCAACCATTTCAACGTGCATCAATACAAGGCCAACCTCCGCATCCTGGTCGGCGATTATGAGGATCGCGCGATCCGGCCGTTCGCCATGGGACACTTTCGCGATCTTCTCGCCGCCACCCTGCACCACCCGGCCATGCTGCGTTACCTCGACAATGCCGACAACGCCGCCGGACATCTCAACGAGAATTACGCGCGCGAGATCATGGAACTGCACACCATGGGCGTGGGTTCGGGTTACGCGCAATCGGACGTCGAGGAACTGGCGCGGATTTTGACCGGCGTCGGCATCGACCTGAAACCCGAGGACCCCAAGCTGAAACCGGAGCTGCAGCCGCAGCTGGTTCGCCAGGGCGCGTTCGAGTTCAATCCGGCCCGGCACGACTACGGTGACAAGATTTTTCTCGGTCATCCGATCAAGGGCCGCGGGCTGGCCGAAGTCGACGAAGCGCTCGATATATTGTGCCGGCAACCGGCCACCGCCAGCTACGTCTCGAAGAAGCTCGCGACCTATTTCGTCAGCGATAACCCGCCGGCCGCGCTGGTCGCGCGCATGGCGCAGACCTTCCAAGGCAGCGACGGCGATATCGCCGCCGTGTTGTCGACCATGCTGCACTCTGTGGAATTCGCCGGCTCGCTGAAGAGCGGCACCAAGTTCAAGGATTCGGTGCAGTATGTCATGTCGGCCGTGCGCATGGCCTATGACGGCAAGGTCATCCTCAACACGCTGCCGATCCAGAACTGGCTCAACCGCCTGGCGGAAGGCCTGTTCAACCACGAGACCCCCGACGGCTATGCGCTGACCTCGGCGACCTGGAACGGGCCCGGACAGATGATGGTGCGGTTCGAAATCGCGCGCCAGATCGGTTCGGGTTCCGCCGGCCTGTTCAAGCCGGATATTCCGAACGCGACCGACCAGCCGGCGTTTCCGCTGATCCAGAACGCGCTGTTCTTCGCCAGCCTGCGGCAGACCCTGAGCCCCACCACACTGGCGGCGCTGGACCAGGCGGTGTCGCCGCAGGACTGGAATACGCTGTTTCTGTCCTCACCCGAATTCATGCGCTGATCCGCACAGGAGAGTGACCGATGAACCGTCGCGATCTGATCAAGGCCTTTTTGGCAGCGGCGCCGTTGACCGTCGCCGGCCGGGTGTGGGCCGCGCCATCCACCGACGCGCGATTGCTGGTGGTGTTTTTGCGCGGCGCCTATGACGCGGCCAATGTGGTGGTGCCGGTGTCGAGCGATTTCTACTACACCTCGCGACCGACGCTGGCGATCGCCAAGCCCGATGTCGGTAATCCCAACGCCGCGCTCTCGCTGAATGCCGATTGGGGCCTGCACCCGGTCTTGCGCGACAGCATCTATCCATTGTGGGGCAAGCGGGAAATCGCCTTCATTCCCTTCGCCGGCCCGTCGGACGATCTAAGCCGCAGTCACTTCGAGACCCAGGACACCATCGAGCTCGGCCAGGCGGTCGGCGGCTCCCGCGACTACCGATCCGGATTCATGAGCCGGCTGGCTACTGAGCTGACCAGGGTCAAGCCGATCGCCTTCACCGATCAGCTGCCGCTGACCTTTCGCGGCAAGGCGCAAATTCCCAATATCGGCCTGAACGCGGTCGGCAAGCCGGCGATCGACGACCGGCAGGCGAAGCTGATCAAGCAGATGTACCAGCACAGCGACCTCGCCTCCGCGGTCGAGGCCGGTTTCAAGGCGCGCGACGATGTCTACCGATCGATCTCGGAGGAAATGACGGCGGCCAATCGCGGCGCGGTGTCGCCGCGCGGTTTCGAGCTGTCGGCGCGCCGGATCGGCCGGCTGATGCGCGAGCAATATAATCTCGGCTTTGTCGATGTCGGCGGCTGGGATACCCACGTCAACCAGGGCGCCGCCACCGGCTATCTCGCCGACCGGCTCGGCGAACTCGGCCGGGCGCTGGCGGGCTTTGCCGAAGAGATCGGCCCGGCCGCGTGGCGCGACACGGTGGTCGTCACCATCTCCGAATTCGGCCGCACCTTTCGCGAGAACGGCGATCGCGGCACCGATCACGGCCATGGCAGCGTCTACTGGGTGCTCGGCGGCGGCATCAATGGCGGCCGCATCCTCGGCGAGCAGGTCAAGGTCGAACAGCCCAAACTGTTCCAGAACCGCGACTATCCGGTGATGACCGACTATCGCAGTTTTTTTGCCGGCCTGTTCCAGCGCATGTATGGCCTGCAGCCGCAGAGCCTCGATCGGATTTTCGCAGCGGTGCGTCCGGCGGATCTGGGGATTGTGTGAGGGGTGCGGGCTTTCCCGTGAAACTGGTGATGACGAATTGCGATCCCTCCCCCTTGTGGGGAGGGTCGGCCGAGCGAAGCGGAGGCCGGGGTGGGGGTCCACAAGCGCATCGCCCGTGTTACCCCCACCCGACCGGCCTATCGGCCGGCCACCCTCCCCACAAGGGGGAGGGATAAGGAAGAATTGCGGCTAACGCTATTTCATATGCCTTTGCCCGATCTCGTGAAGCGCATCACGCAAGCCCGTCACGCCGCGATGCGGGCGTCGAGCGTGAAGATGCTCTGGTAGATCTCGGGTTCGCCGGCCAACATTTCGGGCGCGGTCTCGGTCGCCTGGCGCAATGCGGCGCGCAGGGCGGCTTCGTCGAGCGCCTCGATGATGACGAGGCTGGCAAAGAATCCTTCCTGCTGGCGCATGCCCTTTTCCCGGGTAGGAACCGAGGTTCGCGCGGCATCGGTGGCGCCGATCTGGACGGCGGCGATGCCGTCCTGCGCGGCCAGTCGATCGGCGAGGCGCTGCGGCACCGCCGGCAGATGCTCGATCCGCAGCGCGGCGACGAAACAGCCCTCGCCCTTGCCGGCGCGCGCGGCCATGACGCCGCCGCCGCGGATGAAATTGCCGAGTTTTGGCATGATACGGCTCGACCACGGCGTCGGCGCGTTGAGGCGCGCCATGTAGGCCGGGCCGTCGAGCACCTCCGGCGTCTCCAGTTCATAGAGGATGAAGAAGCGCGCGACATCGCCGCGCATCGCGCGAAACACGCGGGAGGCGAGAAACCCCTGGGTCGTCACCCGCTCGGTGGTGTGCTCGCGGGTCAGCCAGTGCAGATAATCGGTCAGGTCGGACCGCTCGATGTCGCTCCATATCGCCAGAAAGCCGGTGCCGCGCATCATGATCTCCCGTCAGCGCCCGACGAAACTGTTCAGCGCCGCCGGCATGCCCGCCGGCAGCTTTCCCAGCTTCTGCACCGCGGCCAGCATGGCCGCGATGTAGCCGTACGGACCGAGCCCGCAGATGACGCCGGTCGAGGCGGTCGAGGTGATCGAATGTCGGTGCAACTCGTCCCGGGTGTGGATATTGGAGATGTGGACCTCGATCTTCGGCCCTTCGAATATTTTCAACGCATCGATCAGGGCAACCGACGTGAACGAATAGCCGGCGGGATTCATGACGATGGCGTCGGCGCTGCCACGCGCCGACTGGATCCAGCCGACCAGCTCGCCTTCCAGGTTGGACTGGTGAAACGACAACGACACGTCGAGAAGTTTTGCCAGCTCCCGGCAGCTCGCCTCGATTTCCGCGAGCGTCGTCGGACCATAGATATGCGGCTCGCGAATCCCGAGGAAATTCAGGTTCGGTCCGTTCAGGATCATGATTCGGGTGGTCATCGCGTGTCCTTCATTGCACCAAACAAGTGTCAGTATCCGCCGAACCATCGGGCGGGCACCGTCACCAGCGGCGGGAACAGCACCATCAGGAACAGCACCACGAGTTGCGCGATCATGAAGGGCCAGACGCCCTTGATGACCTCCTCCATGCTGATGTTGGAAACGCCGCAGACGACGTTCAATACCACACCGACCGGCGGCGTGATCAATCCGATGGCGTTGTTGATGATGAAAAGCACGCCGAAATAGACCGGATCGATGCCCGCGGTCTTGATGATCGGCATCAGGATCGGGGTCAGGATCAGGATGGTCGGCGTCATGTCGAGCGCGGTGCCGACGATCACCACGATCACCATGATCGCGAACATCAACAGGATGTTGTTGCCCATGAACGGCTGCAGCAGGACCACGATCTGGGTGGAGATCTCGGAAACCGTGATCAGCCACGACGACACCAGGGCCGCGGCGACCAGGAACATCACGATCGAGGTGGTGACGGCCGCAGACACGAACACCGCATAGACCTGCGAGAACTTCAGGTCGCGATAGATGCAGGTCGCCACGAACAGCGAATAGACCGCGACCACCACCGCCGCCTCGGTCGGCGTGAAGATCCCGAACCGAAGTCCGACGATGATGATGGCCGGCAGCATCAAGGCCCAGAAGCCGTCGACCACGGCCGTGACGATTTCGCGAAGCGAGGCCCGCGGCGGCGGGGTGAGATTTTCCTTGCGCACCACCCACCACCAGGAGATGCACAGCCCGGCCCCGAGCATCAGGCCCGGCACGATCCCGGCCATGAACAGTTTCGAGATCGAGACCCCGGCGGCGACGCCGAAGATCACGAAGCCGATGCTGGGCGGAATCACCGGCGCGATGATGCCGCCGGCCGCCACCAGGCCGGCGGCATAGGCCTTCTTGTGGCCGGCGGCGACCATCATCGGCACCAGCAAGGCGGCGAGGGCCGCAGCATCGGCGGCGGCGGAGCCGGACAGCGACGCCAGGATGCAGGACGCCAGGATGGTGACGTAGCCGAGCCCGCCGCGCAAATGGCCGACCGCCACCAGCGCGACATTGACGATGCGCTTGGCCAGCCCGCCCTTGTTCATGACTTCGCCGGCCAGCATGAAGAACGGGATCGCCATCAGCGGAAAACTGTCGGCGCCGTTGATGATGTTCTGCGCCACGATCTGGGAGTCGAACATCCCGATCGTGCTCATCAGCGCCACGCCGCAAACGATCAGCGCGAAGGCGATCGGCATGCCGAGCGCCATGGCGCCGAGCAGCGAGAAGGTGAACACCGCGATCGTCATGTGTTGTTTCCCCGCGATCCCGGCATCAGTGCTCTTCCGATTCCTTGACCGCCACCATGTCGGCTTCGGTCGCCTGCCCCGACACCACCCGGAACAGGTCGTAGAGCAGGATCACGCCGGCCGAGACGCCGAACACGACGCCGACTGCATAGAAGATGCCGAGCGACAGATGCGTGGCCGGCGCGCGGTCTTCCATGTTGATGATGGTCTGGCGCCAGCTGCCGTCGAGCAGCAGCCAATCGGCATACAGCATCAGGCAATAATTGATGATGAAGCAGATCCGCTTGCCGCCGGGCGGCAGCATCCGGACCAGGCTGTCGACGCCGAGATGGGTGTGCTCGCGCACCGCGACGATGGCGCCGAGGAAGGTGAGCCAGACCAGCAGCCAGCGCGACAGCTCGTCGGAAACCGTGATGCCGGAATTGAAGCCGTAGCGGAGCACCACATTGCCGAACACCAGCACCACCATGACCGCGAGGCACAGCGCGATGACGCCCTTGAGCAGGGTGCAATACAGGTCGAGAGCGCGTGCCATGATATTGCCCGGACTCAGCAGGGAATTTGAGAGCGGAGCCGAACGGCTTCGGCTCCGCGGTTCGAGTGGCTCAGCTCCGCGTCACTTGAATTCCTTGTGGACGCGTTCCAGTTCTTCGTTGAACAGCTTGACCTTGTCGGGGCGGAGTTCGCCCGAGATCTTGTCGACCACCGGCTGGACCGCCTTGCGCATCCGCTCCAGCTCGGCCGGCGCGATGGCGTTGTAGGTCATGCCCTTGGCCTGCAATTCCGAGAGCGCCTTTTCGGTCTGCAGCCGGGTCTGTTCCTTCTGGTAGCCGCGGCTTTCCTCGTAGGCTTCCCGCATCATGCGCTGCTCGGTCGGCGACAGCTTGTCCCAGAAGATCTTGCTGACGATGATGATGTTCTCGGTGAAGGTGTGGTTGGTCGCGGAAACGTATTTCTGCACTTCATAGAACTTGTTGGACAGGATCACCGTATAGGGATTTTCCTGACCGTCGACGGTGCGGGTTTCCAGCGCCGAATACAATTCGCCAAAGCTCATCGGGATCGGGTTGGCTTTGAAGGCGCTGAAGGATTCCAGATAGACCGGATTGGGGATGACGCGGAGTTTCAGGCCGTTGAAATCCTCGAGCTTGGCGATCGGCCGGGTGCTGTTGGTGACGTTGCGGAAACCAAGCCCCCAATAGCCGAGCCCGATCAGCCCGCGCGCCGGCAGCGTATCGATCATTGCCTTGCCGAAGGCGCCCTGCACCAGCCCGTCGGCCTGGTCGGTATTGCTGACGATGAACGGAAAATCGAGCACGCCGAATTCCGGGATTACCGTCGCCAATGAAGTGGTGGAGGCCGACAGCATCTCCTGGGTGCCGCCGCGCAACGCCGCCTGCTGCTGCAACTCGTTGCCGAGCTGGGATGCGGCGAATTCGCGGACGTTGAGTTTGCCGCCGCTCTTGGCTGCGAGGATTTCGGCGAATTTCTTGACGCCGAGACTGACCGGATGATCGGTGTTGTTGAGGTGCCCCCAACGGATCGTGCGCTCCTGAACCTCTTGCGCCGATGCGCAGCCTGCAAACAGCGCTCCGCCGATCATCGCGGCGGACAGAATTTTAGCGAGCTTCATCGATTCCTCCCCTTGGACAAAACCGGTGCCGGCGACAGTTTTCCCTGCCATTGCGTTCCAGCACCTTTGATCGGGCAAAAAACATAGTGCGAAATGATTGTCAAATGAGATATCGTAAATCATATGATGAAATGCATAACGCTTGATGTTGCAGGGCACCAAAGCGGCGTTGTCTGGCCAAATCGGCCGTGACCGCGCATTAATCGGCGGCAAACAGGACTGAGACGGTGGCGATGGAGAATTCCCAGACCGCGGTGTCGGCGGGCGAAAGCGGCTATCACCGCATCCGCAGCGACATCATCTTCGGCGTGCTGATGCCGTCGGAGCGGCTGCGCCTCGATTCCATGAAGAACGATTACGGCGTCAGCATCAGCACGCTGCGCGAGATCCTCAACCGGCTGGCCTCGGAGGGATTCGTCGTTGCCGAGATGCAGCGCGGCTTCGAGGTCGCGCCGGTATCGATCCAGAACCTGCGCGAGCTGGCGCAATTGCGAATCCTGCTCGAACAGCATGCGCTGGCGCAATCGTTCCTGGCCGGCGACGTCGAATGGGAAGGCCGGGTGGTCTCGGCCCATCACAAGCTGTCGGCCACCGAGCGCCTGATCCACTCGACGCATGACGTGCCGGAAATCCGCAAGCGCTATGACGGCGAGTTTCACCAGGCGTTGATTTCGAACTGCGGCTCGCGCGAACTGCTGAACACGCATTCCATCGTGTTCGACAAGTATTTCCGCTATGCGCTGCAGTACCGCGGCAACGCCACGGTGAAGCAGCACCAGGCGCTGCTGGAAAGCGCGCTGGCGCGCGACGCCGAGAAGGCCAAGGCGATCCTGGTCGAGCACATCAACGACTGCGTCGCCCACGCGCTCTCGATCGGCGCGCTGCGCTGATCGGCCGGACCGCCATGACCTTCAGATCCTGACCTTCAGATCCTGAAGGCCGCCTCGGGCAGGCCCTTCACGCCGACATCCAGCGCCAGCACCGCTCCCGCCAGCGTCTCCTCCGCCAGCATTTCGGGACCGATCATCTTGGTCGCCGAGGTCACATAGAGCGTTGAATAGTCGGCTCCGCCGAAGCACAGGCAGGTGGGATTGGTGACCGGCAGCGCGATGGTCCGATCGATTTTTCCGGTGGGAGAATAGCGGACGATCCGGGAGCCGGCGAATATCGCATTCCATACGCAGCCATCGGCATCGACACAGGCGCCGTCGGGGCGGCTGCCGTCGGCGGAATGATCGAAGAAGACCCGCCGGTTGGAGATGTCGCCGCTGTCGACATCCAGATCGAACGCCCACATCACGTATTTCCTCGTGTCGGAGAAATACAGCGTCCTGCCATCCGGCGACGTCGTCAGGGAGTTGCTGACGATGAAGCCTTGATCGGCCCTCGTGACGACGCCCGAGGGATCCACGCGGTACAGGCTGCCGCGCGGCTGCGACAACCCATTGTCCATGGTGCCGACCCAGAAGCGGCCCTGGCGATCGCATCGCCCGTCATTGAGCCGCGTCGCCGGATTTTTCGGCTCGACCGTGACGAACTTTTCCAACGCCCTCGTATCCGGATCGAACCGGAACAGATCGTTGTCGAGCGCGACGAGAAAGCCGCCGCTCGCGCAGATCGCAAGGCTGCCGGCATAGGTGCTGTCAAAGGTGAAGACGTCGTGCCTCCCGCTGGAGGGATCGAACGACTGCAGCCTCGGCCTTTCAATATCGAGCCACCAGAGTTTTTGGGTCCTTTCGCACCAGAGCGGGGTTTCGCCCAGCTGGTCGGCCTCATTCACTACGCACGTCACATCGGGATTTTTCATCAAGGATTCCATTGCATTTCACCTAGCCGATGACGGCGCCGTCCCGAACACCATCGCTGTCGTCGCTCCGGCCGTCATCAAACTACCGGTACTTAAACACCGCAAATGACCACCTTGACAAGAAACCACCACTTGTATGATGAGTATATGAGTTACAAAAAAAGCAGGTCTTAATGGCTTCGATTTACAGGGGAGCGCTGATCGGATGCGGGTTCTTCGCTCGCAACCACATGGAGACGTGGCGCCGCGAGCCGCGCGCCGAAATCGTGGCGGTTTGCGATCTCGACCCCGCCCGGGCTCGCGCGATGGCTTCGGGCTTTGGCATCGATCGCGTCTACACCGACGCGGCGGACATGCTGAAATCCGAAACGCTCGACTTCGTCGACGTTGCGACCACCGCGCCGTCACATCGCCAACTGGTCTGCCTCGCGCTGGCGCATGGCATCGCGGCGATCTGCCAAAAGCCGTTCGCGGAAACGCTCGACGACGCCCACGCCATGGTGATGGCCGCACAAAACGCCGGCCGCCCTCTCATGGTGCATGAGAATTTCCGCTGGCAGCGGCCGTTCCGGAAATTGCAGCAATGCATCGCCGAAGACGGCATCGGGCTTCCGCACTTCGCGCATATCAGCTTCCGGCACGGCTACGACAATTATCGCAACCAGCCCTACCTCGCCGAGATCGAACGATTTTCGATCATGGATGTGGGATTGCATCTGTTCGATCTCGCGCGCTGGCTGATGGGCGAGGTCGACAGCCTTCATTGCCGGACCCAGCGATACAATCCGCGGGTTCGCGGCGAAGACGCGTTTGTCGCCTCGTTGCGTCACCAGGGCAATGGCGTCTCGGTGCTCGACTGTTCGTTCCAGACCTGTTTCGAGCCCGAACCGTTTCCGGAGACGGTGGCGCGGATCGAAGGCGAGCGCGGCACCCTCGAGCTTACCCGCGGATACCAGCTGAAGCTGCACCGCGCCGGCGCCGTCGACAGCATCGATGCCGCGCCGCCGGTGCCGTCCTGGGGCGAAAAACCCTGGCATGGCATCCAGGACAGCGTCGTCGCGATCCAGTCGCACTGGATCGATGTGCTCGACGGCAAGGTCGAAGCCCAGCCCTCCGGAAAAGATAATTTCGAAACCCTGAAGCTGGCGCTGGCCGCCTATGAAAGCGCGGCCACCGACACGGTGATCGATCTGAAACGCGCGAGGGCGGCGTGACCGGATGCAGATTCACACCCCACCGAAATTGATCCTGATTGGAGAATGAAGGCATGACGACAATTGCACTGCTCGGCGCCGGCGGCAAAATGGGCGTTCGGCTGGCCACCAACCTGAAGAAATCTCCCTACCCGATCATCCCGGTCGAGGTCAGCGCGGAAGGACGCGCGCGGCTGCGCGACGCGCTCGGTCTCGAATGCCAACCGCTGGACCAGGCGCTTGCGGCAGCCGATGTCATTATCCTCGCGGTTCCGGACCGCTCGATCGGCAAGGTCGCGCACGACATCGTGCCCGGGATCAGGCCCGGCACGGCCATCATCATGCTCGATGCCGCCGCCCCCTATGCCGGTGAATTGCCGGAACGCAAAGACATCACCTACTTCGTCACCCACCCCTGTCACCCCTCGGTTTTCAACGACGAGACCACGGCGGAGGCGAAGGCGGACTTTTTCGGCGGCGAGCGCGCCAAGCAGCATATCGTATGCGCGCTGATGCAGGGACCGGAACAACACTACAAACTGTGCGAGGACATCGCGCGGATTTTCTACGGGCCGGTGATGCGTTCGCATCGCTGCAGCGTCGAGCACATCGCCATCATGGAGCCCGCGCTTTCGGAAACCGTGGCGATCACGCTCTGCCTCGCCATTCGCGAGGCCACCGATGAAGCGGTCCGCCGCGGGGTTCCCAGGCAGGCCGCGACCGACTTCGTGCTCGGCCATATCGCGATCGGGCTTTCCATTGCGTTTGAAGTCAACCCGACCGGAAAATTCTCCGACGGCGCGCTTCACGCCATCGCCCTCGCCAAGCCGGAAATCTTCCGGGACGGCTGGCTGGAGCGGATATTCAATCCCGCCGCGGTCAAGCAGTCGGTGATCGACATCTGCAATCCAAAGGCAGCCTGAAAATTTTCAAACACCAAACCAAAAAAACACCAAGGGAGGATCCGATGCCAAAGCTGACAAGACGCCATCTGC
>JAQGJF010000328.1 GCA_028290765.1 Tardiphaga sp. | reverse complement strand
GCCGGGTCTGGTTGGCATATTGCGGCTGCAGCGACAGCCGCGAAGTCTGGAAATCCTTCTCAACGAGCCCGGCGCCCTTCAGCGCCAGCAGCACCTTGCCCATCGCGGCATTATTGGCATCGGAGGCCTCGCGCGCAGTCTTGGCCTCGCTGGTGACGCCGCCATCGATCTCGGCGAGATCGGGCGGCACCGACACCCGTCCTTCGCCGGTGACGGAAATCGCCGCTGGCGGGACGACCTGCGCCGCGGCCGGAGCGGCCGGCAGGCCGCAGGCGAGGACCACGGCGGCGGCAAGTGCGGCCTGATATTTCATCGCCTTCACTTCAACGGCACGTAGACGTTGATCACCAGCTTGTCTTCCGCGGTCTTCAGCGGATCGGTGATGTATTCCTCGATAAAGGTGTCCTTGGCTTCGAGCTTCTTGTCGTCGAGGTGATTGGTGATCGCCTCATAGGTGTTGTCCATATTGTCGTAGGACCCGCGGTGGACGAACTTCAGCGCCTTGCCGTCGGGCGACTTGCCCATGCTCATGGTCTTGGCGAGATTCTTCGGCTCCTGGTCGACCGGAATTTCGGCCTGGAAGGTGAATCCGGTGTCGTCGGTCGAAGTGTAGACGATCATCGCATTGCCGGCGGGCTTGATACCCTGCTTGTCGAGCAGCGCCGTCAGCGACTTGAACGAATCTATCAGCGTCTCGAAGGCTGAATCCCAATTGGCGGTGCCCTTGACGATCACCACGGTTTTCGGCGTCAACGTGATTTCCTCGCCGAACGGATCGGCGGTCTGCACCGGGGCGACAACCGGCGGTGGCGTCGTCGCCGGGGTTTGCGCCGCGGCCGGCGGGGTGGCTGGCGGAGTAGCGGGAACGGCCGGCGTGGCGGGGGCGGCCGGAGCCGGCGCCGGGGTGGCCGGGGTGCTCGCCGCCGGCGGCGACTGGGCCCAAACGCCGGTGCTGAAGGAAAAGGCCGCCGCCGGGATCAGCACAGCCATGGCGAGTGTGAGTGAGCGAGAACGGTGCATTCAGATAGTCTCCCCTGGCCGCCGGCGATTGCGCCTTGGCGGCGTGTCCCGGCGTCAAGCAAGATACGCCGGGATAAGCAATGACCCGGTGTCACGTTAACACGCAGATCCGGCTTTCGTCCCCTGCCAGATGCGTCATGGGCACATTCCGGGCCCCGACACAGAATTGCCGCATCGATGTCCCGCCGCGGCAAACCGCACTGGCCAATCCGCCGTCATTCGCCATATAAGGCAGGCATCAACCGGAACCCGAACACCCCATGAGCGCGCTGGCCAACCACGCATTTGCCAAGATGAATGGCATCGGCAACGAGATCGTCGTGGTCGACCTGCGCGACAGCGCCGCCGCCGTCACCCCGGCCGACGCCCGCGCGGTCGCGACGCCCAAGGGCGTGCCTTACGACCAGCTGATGGTGCTGCAGAAGCCCCGACTGTCCGGCACCGAGGCGTTCATTTCCATTTATAACAATGACGGCTCGGAAGCCGGCGCCTGCGGCAACGGCATGCGCTGCGTGGCGCAACAGGTTTTCGAAGGCCAGGCATTTGAATCAAACGGCAAGACCGCGCTGACCTTCGAGACCAGGGCCGGGCTGCTGAATTGCTGGCAGGGTCCGGCACCGGGCCTCTATACGGTCGACATGGGGCCACCGAAATTCGGCTGGCAGGACATTCCGCTGGCCGAAGAGTTTCGCGATACCCGTTCGATCGAACTGCAGATTGGTCCGATCGACGCGCCGATCCTGCATACGCCGTCCGCCGTCAGCATGGGCAATCCGCACGCGATCTTCTGGGTCGACGATGTCGACGCCTACGATCTCGGCCGGTTCGGACCGCTGCTGGAAAACCACCCGATCTTTCCGGAGCGCGCCAACATCACACTGGCCCATATCGTCGACCGCGACCACATTACGATCCGGACCTGGGAGCGCGGCGCCGGGCTGACCAAGGCCTGCGGCTCGGCCGCCTGCGCGACCGCGGTGGCCGCGGCGCGGCTGCGGCGCACCAACCGCACCGTCAACATCATCTTGCCCGGCGGCGAACTCGCCATCGAATGGCGCGAGCGCGACGACCATGTGCTGATGACCGGCCCGGCGACGTTCGAATATGAAGGCCGCTTCGATCCGGCGCTGTTCGCGCAGGTTTCGTAAGATGAATCGCGCGTGAGATGAGCGTCGACATCGTCACCTTCGGCTGCCGCCTCAACATCTCCGAATCCGAAGTGATGCGCCACGAGGCGCAAGCTGCCGGAATCGCCGACACCATCATCATCAACAGCTGCGCCGTGACCAACGAAGCCGTGGCGCAGGCGCGGCAGTCGATCCGCCGGCTGAAGCGCGAGCGGCCCGGCGCACGCATCGTCGTCACCGGCTGCGCGGCGCAGACCCAGCCCGACATGTTTGCGGAGATGGCGGAAGTCGATCGCGTGATCGGCAATGACGACAAGATGCGCGGCGCCGCCTGGCGGGAGGCCCGCGTCGCGTTCGATGGTCGTTTTGGCCTGGAGCGCGAGCAGAAAATCGCCGTCGCCGACATCATGGCGGTGACCGAGATGGCGCCGCATCTGCTGGAAGGCTTTCACAGCGGCCTGCCGCGGGTATTCGTGCAGATCCAGAACGGCTGCGACCATCGCTGCACGTTCTGCATCATCCCCTATGGCCGCGGCAATTCGCGCTCGGTGCCGATGGGCGCGGTGGTGGACCAGGTCCGCGCGCTGGTCGAGCGCGGCCATGCCGAAATCGTGCTGACCGGCGTCGACCTCACCAGCTACGGCAATGATCTGCCCGGCGCGCCGAAACTGGGCAGCCTGACCAGGCAGATCCTGCGGCATGTCCCGGAACTGAAGCGGTTGCGAATTTCCTCGATCGATTC
>JAQGJF010000313.1 GCA_028290765.1 Tardiphaga sp. | reverse complement strand
CGTAGCTCAAGGCTTCGGCGGCGGCGTGAAACGCCGCATAGGGCATCATCACCGCGGCGGCGAAATAATTCGCCAGCGTGATGCGATAGAGTCGGCGCGGCGTGTCGTCGAGCGCGCCGGAGCGATTGACGATGGCGTCGAGCGCAGGGCCGCATTCGGCGAGCCCGATCTGGAACGCCAGCTGGAAGGCGCGGCCGGGTCCGTCGACCAGTTCGGAAATCAGCAATTGCCGGCGGTGGCGATCGAACCGCCGCAGCGTCTCGCGCATCACGTCGACCGGCATGATGCGGGTGACGATCGAATGTTTTTCGCGCAACCGTTCGCTCAGGGCGGCAAACAGGTCCTGCGACGGCACGTTCAATTCGTCGCGCAGGGTTTCCGCGGCCTGTTCGAGTTCGGGGAAATAATTGCGGTTGGCCTCGATCAGGTCGCGGACCCGCTCGATCGGATTGGCTTCGTATCGCGTGCCTTCGTCGCGGTCGGCCATCTGCGCGGCCAGGGTCTCACCCTGCCGGGCCTCGGTGTAGGCGGCGTAGAGCCGTTGCAGCGAATGGGTGACGCCGGGGCATAGTTCGGCGAGGTCGCGCAGTTCCTGCTTGGGCAGGTCGATCTGCCGGAACAGCGGATCGGAAAAGATCTCGTTCAGCTCGGCGAAGAAGCGGTCCTCGTCGGCGGTAGCGAGGTCGCGCAGATCGAGGTCATAGGTCTCCGCCAGCCGCAGCAGGATCTGCGCCGTCACCGGGCGCTGGTTGCGCTCGATCAGGTTGATGTAGCTCGGCGAAATGCCGAGCCCCTCGGCGATCTGGGTCTGCGACAGCCCCAATTGCTGCCGGATCCGGCGAAAGCGGGGTCCGACGAACAGTTTCTTGCCGGTATTGCTGGCCATCGCGCTTGCCTGCTTGGTTGTGATAAAATTGACAAAGTTACAATACACACAAGCACACATGTTACATGACATCACCATTCGCGTGCAAGCTATCTGTACGAATTCGGCGGATTGGCGTTTAGCTAGTGCCACGTTTCGCAATGCACTGTCACGAATGTCGATTGGAGAATACGATGTCTAAGAGCTTTGAGCAGCTGGTTCCGGCGCCCGCGGGGCGCTTCGATGGCATCAGCCGTCCCTATAGCCCGGCCGAGGTCGAGAAGCTGCGCGGCTCGGTGCCGATCGCCTACACGCTGGCCGAAAAGGGCGCCAATCGGCTGTGGGAATCGCTGAAGAGCGAGCCCTACGTCAATTCGCTGGGCGCCGTCACCGGCAACCAGGCGATGCAGCAGGCGCGCGCCGGCCTGCCCGCGATCTATCTCTCCGGCTGGCAAGTGGCCGCCGACGCCAACACCGCGGGCGCGATGTATCCCGACCAAAGCCTGTATCCGGCCAACGCCGGACCGGAGCTGTGCCGCCGCATCAACCGCACCTTCCAGCGTGCCGACCAGATCGAGCACTCCGAGGGCGGAGCCAAGATCGACTGGTTCGTGCCGATCGTCGCCGACGCCGAAGCCGGCTTCGGCGGTCCGTTGAACTCGTTCGAGATCATGAAGGCCTATATCGAAGCCGGCGCCGCCGGCGTGCACTTCGAGGACCAGCTCGCGTCCGAAAAGAAGTGCGGCCATATGGGCGGCAAGGTGCTGATCCCGACCGCGGCGCACGAGCGCAACCTGGTGGCGGCGCGTCTCGCCGCCGACGTCTGCGGCACGCCGACCTTCGTGCTGGCCCGCACCGATGCGGAAAGCGCCAAGCTGATCACCACCGACGTCGACGAACGTGACCGCGAGTTCATCACCGGCGAACGCACGCCGGAAGGCTTCTTCCGCCTCAAGCCCGGCACGGGTCTCGCCCATTGCATCAAGCGCGGCATCGCGTTCGCGAAATATGCCGATCTGATCTGGTGGGAAACCTCGACGCCGAACCTCGACGAGGCCCGGCAGTTCGCCGAAGCCATGCATAAGGTCTATCCGGACAAGATGCTGGCCTATAATTGTTCGCCGTCGTTCAACTGGGAAGCCAACATCGACAAGGCGACGATTGCCAAGTTCCAGCGCGAGATCGGCGCGATGGGCTACAAATTCCAGTTCGTCACGCTGGCGGGTTTCCACTCGCTCAACCACGGCATGTTCGAACTGTCCCGCGGCTACAAGGCCGAAGGCATGGCGGCCTATTCCCGCCTGCAGCAGGCGGAGTTCGCTTCCGAGAAGCACGGCTATTCGGCGACGCGCCACCAGCGCGAAGTCGGTACCGGCTACTTCGATCTGGTGTCGACCACCATCACTGGCGGCACCTCGTCGACCACCGCACTCCACGACTCGACCGAAGCCGCGCAGTTCAAGGCGCACGGTTCGGAAATCCACATTCAGGCAGCTGAATAACAGGAGGCACACATGAGCAGCAATTTCTGGGTTATCGGCGGTGAATTCGGTTCGATGAACTTCCACAAGCTGGTCGAAGGCTCGGCCCAGGTGCAGGGCCCGTTCAAGACCCGCAAAGAGGCCGAAGACGCCTGGCGGATGGTTTCCGAAGAGAACCGGCATCGCGGCAGCGTGCGCTTCTCCATCGTGGAAGAACCGCAGCGCGTCATGGCCTGATCGGCCAGAACTCCAATAAAAACGGCCCAAGGAAGTGGGCGGCTCCATCCGGGTGACCGGATGGGGCCGTTTGCTTGTGGACGCCCGGTCGGCGCAAGCCATTGGGAACAAACAAGCTTTGCGTGGAACGTGGTTACTGATAGATTAATGCCGGGTTCAGCCCCCAGGGACAAGGCAGCCACGATGTCGGACGCGCACACCACCGGGACCAATCTGGCCGTCGACGGCAAGCCGATGCGGCTGCGCGATGCGCTGCGTCAGGCGCGCATCGAGGCCGCCGACCGCACCGGTGTCGTGGTCGATCTTCGCGACGCCGAGGTCGCCCGGCTCGAAATTCTCAATGAGGCGCTGGATCCCTTGTTCGCGCAGATTCCGGACCAGGTCGATATTTTCGATCGCGGCATCAGCCAGGGCGTGACGCCGCGGCTGTGGATCGACATCGTCGCCCATGTGCTGATGGGCCGCGACAAGCGCATCTACCGTTTCGTCCAGGACACCCGGTTCGGCCGCATCGTGCTGGCGGAATCCCATGACGTGGCAAAAATGGTCGACGCCATCACCGACTATATCGCGCGGCGCATGATCGAGCGCGAACACGCGCTGGTCGCCACGCCGGCGCCGGTGGCCGCCGGGAGGCCGCGCCGTGGCGGATTCTGGACCTTCGCGTTCGGCTTCATCGTCGGCGTCGCCGCGCTGTTCGGGTTCGCGCTATTCGCGGCGCTGCGGAGTTTTTGAAGTTCAAGACGCCGCTACAAGCGATGCGTCGCGAAGATGCGCCGATCTCTCCACGTCATTGCGAGCGAAGCGAAGCAATCCAGGGGCCAAGGAAGAAAGCCGGATTGCTTCCTCGCAAGAGCTCCTCGCAATGACGGAGCTAAATCAGCCGCTCCTGCCGCAAATCCTGAACGCGTAGCCCATCCGCTATCCCGCGAACGCTGTGCCCACAGCGCCAGCCATCGCCGTCGCGCTCGATCGAAAACGAATTATACGCCGCTGCCGGATAATGCCCATGCGCCAGCGACGACGCCGACGGCACGCCGATGGCGGGAATGCGGCCGTGCGGTCCCTCGAACCACATGGTGGAATGGATGTGATCATGGCCGTGCAGGATCAGGTCGACGCCGTGGCGCTTGAGCAGAGGCAGCAGTTGATCGGAATCGGTCAGTCGCTTGTGCCGCGCTGTCGAGCGCAGCGGATGGTGGATCAGCAGCACGCGAAACACCGGCTCGCTCGACAATTCGCCCAGCATCCGATCGAGCGCGTCGAGTTGCAGCTGCCCAAGCCGGCCGGTCGCCATCAGCGGCGCGGTCGGCACCGCGCTGGAGACGCCGATCAGCGCCAGCGGACCCCTGCGGCGCAGGAATGGAAGGGGGATGGCGTCACCGGCCATGCCGGCATCGCCGCGCATGAAATCGCCAAAGGTTTTTGCAAAATGATGCTGTGTCGCGCGCACATAGGCGTCGTGATTGCCAGGAACGACGGTGACACGGTCCGGTGCGCCGAGGCTCGCGAGCCAGGCGTGCGCCGGGGCGAATTCGGCTTCCAGCGCGAGATTCACCAGGTCGCCGGTGACGGCGATGTGATCGGGATGCTGCGCCTGCATGTCGGCGACGACGGCGTCGAGCACTTCGCGCCGATGGATTTTATGGCGGGTGCGGGTCCAGTGCAGATAGCCCAGCACGCGCTTGCCGGCCAATTGGCGCAAGCTGGCCACCGGCAGCGGCGGCAGATGCGGATCGGACAGATGGGCGAGCACGAAGGCCGGCATCAGGCGTTTCCGAACGAAGGGTTGGCCGGTAAACGTCGCTTCACGGTTGCCTCATGCGCCCGGTGAAAACCCACCCTGTAAAAACCCGGTATGTTTTGGCAAGATGGCGGATGTGACGCAAGGACCAACCACCACGCCCCGATCCGTGAGGCTCGCGCCATGAGCCTCCAGCGGATTCGGCAGGCATTCGAACCGGCCTTGCGGCGGGTTTTTCACCTGTACTGGCGATTCGCCCGGGGCATGACGCTGGGCGTTCGCGCCGTGGTGCTGGACGCCGACAATCGCATTTTCCTAGTCAAGCACAGCTACGTCGCCGGCTGGCATCTGCCGGGCGGCGGCGTCGAGGTCGGCGAGACCCTTGGCCACGCGCTCGAGCGCGAATTGATGGAAGAGGGCCGGATCGAACTCGTCGGCGAGCCCACACTGCTCGGCATCTTCTTCAACAACCACGCTTCCCGCCGCGACCATGTCGCGGTCTATGTGAGCCGCCGGTTTCGCCAGGACCGGATGCCGGAGCCGAACCACGAGATCATCGCCTGCGGCTTTTTCGGAGCCCATGAGCTGCCGCCGGAAACCACCGAGGGCACCCGGCGGCGGATCGCCGAAGTTCTCGAAAATCGCCCGATTCTGGCTACCTGGCGGGAGTGATCCGGTCCCGGCGGTCCGGCGATGGACCGCGCCTCCGCCAGATGCTATCCCGCGCGTAGATGACCGACCTCTCTCTTACCATATTGGCCGAGACCGCCAATGACGCCCAGGCGATCGAGCGGCTGAATGCCCGCACCTTCGGGCCTGGCCGCTTCGTGCTCAGCGCCTACCGGCTGCGCGAGCATGTCGATCACCGGCTCGATCTGTCGTTCACCGCCCGAATCGGCACCTTGCTGGTCGGCTCGGTGCGGCAATTGCCGATCTGCATCGGCGACACGCCGGCCCTGCTGCTGGGACCGCTGACGGTCGAGCCGCCGTTTCGCAGCCGGGGCATCGGCCGCGCTCTGCTGGATCGCGCGCTCGCCGATGCGAAGGCCAAAGGCCATCGCCTGGTGCTGCTGGTCGGCGACGAACCCTATTACGGTCGCGTCGGTTTCAAGCCCGTCGCCAAGCGCCGCGTTACCATGCCGGGTCCGGTCGACCCCAAGCGTCTTCTGGTGCTTGAACTGGTCGACGGCGCGTTCACCGATGTTGCCGGCGCGGTGCGTCCGGACTGGAGCATGGCGCGCTAGACGGAGACGCAGCTGACCGCGCCCCACGAAAATCAAAACAACGCGCGGTGAAGGAAACGACAAGTGACTGAGCGCAAAAATCTTCCGCTGGACGGCGTGACCGTCATCGACCTGGGGCAGGTCTACCAGGGGCCGTATGCCACCTTCCTGATGGCCAAGGCCGGCGCCAACATCATCAAGGTCGAGCCCTTGGCCGGCGAACCGATCCGGCAGCGCGTCACCGTGAGCAAGGGCTCGGCGATCCCGTTCGCCATGCTCAACGCCAACAAGCGCGACATCTCGCTCAACCTGAAAAGCCCGCGCGGCCGCGAGATCCTCAAAGGCCTGGTGGCGCAGGCCGACGTTCTTTTGGAAAATTACGCCCCGGGCGTGATGGACAAGCTGGGCCTCGGCTGGTCGGTGCTCTCTGAGATCAATCCGCGGCTGATCTATGCCTCGGGCTCCGGCTATGGCATCTCCGGGCCGGACCGCGACAATCTGGCGATGGACGTCACCGTGCAGGCGGCGTCCGGCATGATGAGCGTGACCGGATTTCCCGATGGACCGCCGGTCAAATGCGGTCCGGCGGTGGTCGATTTTCTCAGCGGCGTTCACCTCTACGGGGGAATCATGACCGCGCTGTACGAACGGACCTTCACCAACAAGGGGCGGCTGGTCGAGGTCGCGATGCAGGAGACGGTGTATCCGACATTGGCGTCGAATCTGGCCTTCGTCTACGACAAGGGCATCGCGCCGCCGCGCACCGGCAATCGCCACGGCGGCCTGGCGCAGGCGCCCTACAACGTCTATCCGACCTCGGACGGTTTCATCGCCATCATCGGCGCCAACGAAACCCACTGGAGCAACCTGCTCAAGGCGATGGGACGCGACGATCTCGCGAACGACGAGCGCTTCACGTCGAAAGCGCAGCGGGTGCGCCACATGGAAGAGACCGACCGGCTGATTTCGGACTGGACCTCGAAGCACACCAAGGCCGAGGCCGGAAAAATTTTCGCGAAGCACAAGGTCCCGGCGGCGCCGGTACGCGATCTCATCGAAGTCACCAACGACAAGCACATGCACGAGCGCGGCATGCTGCAATGGATCGATCATCCGCAATTCGGTCGCATCGTCGTGCCGAACAGCCCGCTGCGCTTCCACGGCATCGATCCGCTGCCGAGCACGCCGTCCCCGCGGCTCGGCCAGCACAATCATGAGATACTGGCCGAGATGCTGAACCTGTCGGCCGAGGAAATCGCGAGCCTTGAAGAGGAAGGCACGATCGGAAAGCCCCAGGCGGAATGATTTTAGATTGGATCGGCATCGCCAGC
>JAQGJF010000299.1 GCA_028290765.1 Tardiphaga sp. | reverse complement strand
GTATTGCTCGACCGGAGCTTTGACTTTCGGACCCTTGGTGGCGATCACGAAGGGAACGGCGTCCATGCGAAAACCGGACACGCCGAGCTGGATCCAGAAACCCATGATCTTGAGGATCTCGGCCTGGACATAGGGATTCGAGGTGTTGAGATCGGGCTGGAAATCGTAGAAGCGATGGAAGTACCAGGCCCTGGCTTCCTTGTCGTGGGTCCATGTCGATTTCTGGACGCCGGGGAAAACCATGCCCTTGTTGGCGCCGGCGGGCTTCTTGTCGGCCCAGACATACCAGTCGCGATATTCCGAATCCGGCGAACTGCGCGCCTCGCGAAACCAGCGATGGGCGTCGGAGGTGTGATTGACGACGAGATCGATGATGATGCGGATGCCGCGCTGCCGGCAGCCATGGGTGAATTCGACGAAGTCGCCGAGCGTGCCGTAGCGCGGGTCGACGCCATAATAATCCGAGATGTCATAGCCGTCGTCCTTGCCGGGCGACGGCTGGAACGGCATCAGCCAGATCGCGGTAATACCGAGCCCGTGCAGATAGTCGAGGCGGCGAAGCAATCCCTTGAAGTCGCCGATCCCGTCGCCATTGGCATCCATATAGGTGCCGACCGACAGACAATAGAAAACGCCGTTCTTGAACCAGAGGTCGTCGATCATGCTGGGCCAGCCCGTGGGTCGGTCAATCCGACACGGGTATCAAGCCGTTGAGCTCGCGGTGGTTCCCGATGCGGCAGGCAAGAAGGTTCGTCGTCCCGGCCAACGGGTCGGCGCGAAGCGGGCCGGGACGACGATCTTACATATGCGTCTACCGCTTGATCTGCGCCTTCAAAGTCTCCTCGACCACGCGGTCGAATGACGAGGTCTTGTTGCCCGGCGACTTGTCGCGCTGACTGGCGACGTAGGCATCACGCTTCTGCACCAGCGCCGCCAGCTTCTGGTTCAGCGTATTGCGGGTTTTCATCTGGCCTTTCAGCGCGGCCATGCGCTGCTCGGGATTGAGCCGGCGCAGATTATCCGGCAGCTCGTCGTCCTTGACGCCGTCGAGTTTTTGCCGGCCCGCGGCCACGTCGCTGACCAGATCGCCGCCGCCGGTAACCGCTTCCGACGAGGAGCGCGCGCGCTTGTTGATGTAGCTCGCCATGTCGGAAGCCTGCGACGGCGCCGCGGCCGCAAGCTTCGACAATTGCCGGGTCTGGTCTTCGGTGCGCTTCTGCATCGGCGGTGGACCGTAGGGGATCACGGTGCCGTTGATCTTGTTCTGCAAGATGATGATCTCATCGTCCCACGGCGTCTCGATCACCACGACCTGTCCGCCATCCTGCGGAATCGGGATGAAACGGCCATTGCCGCCCTGGGCGATATCGCGCCACACCCGTTCGGTGTCGCGCGCGTTGCCGGCCTGCACCGCGTTGACGGTGATGTCCTTCTGCTTCGCCACCGCCAGCGTGGTCGGATATTTGGTGTCCTGCGCATAATCCATGTGCGGCGGCGCGTCGCCGACCAGGAACACGATCCGCCTCGCATCGCCGCCCGGATTCCAGCGCAGCTTGTTGACGGCGACATCGAGCGCCTCGTTGACGCTCTCCGGCCAGTCGCCGCCGCCTCGCGCCTTCAGCTCGAGCAGATTGGCGTAGAGATCCTGGATGTCGGTGGTCAGGTCGAACGTCCTGGTGACGTAGTCGTCGCCGATGTCGCGATAGGCGACGAGGCCCATGCGAATCTCAGCATCGGGATTGCTGTCGAGGATCGAGGTGGCGATCGACCATATCTTGCGCTTGGCGCCCTCGATCAGGCCGCCCATCGAACCCGTGGTGTCCAGCACAAAGGCGACTTCGACGGTGGGCCTGGCGGTGGCTTCGGAAAGGTGGGCGGCGAAAGGCAGCGTGGCGAGTGCAAGCGCAAGCGCCCGCTGGGTGATGACTGACGTCATGGTTTCTCCTCCGGTGTCCTGTCCCTCGGAACCAAAGTTCCATCGGCTTCACGTTGCCGTGAGGTCCGAAATGCGGCGGAGTGGGTACGAATTTGAGGCTGGCCGGCAATCCGTTTGGAGGGCCGCTGCGGAATCGGCTAGGCTGGCGCCATGGACTCACCAGCCATTCATCTTTCTCTCGTGCTTCCGCCCGATCGCCGTCAATCCGAGACCGCGCTGGCGATTGCGCGCGGCACCGCGAGGCTGTTGCGATCACTGGGGTTTTCATGCATCAGCGAACTGCCGCTGCCGTCCGGACGGCGCGCCGACCTGGTGGCGCTGAACGACCGCGGCGAGATCTGGATCGTCGAAATCAAATCCTCGGTCGAGGATTTGCGCGCCGACCAGAAATGGCCGGAGTACCGGGCGCATTGCGACCGCCTGTTCTTCGCCTTTACCCGGGACCTTCCGTGCGAGATTTTCCCGGCGGAGACCGGCTTGATCGTCGCCGACGCCTACGGCGCGTATCTGCATTGCGAGGCGCCGGAGCATCGCCTGCCGGCGCCGACGCGCAAGCTGATGATGCTGCGCTTCGCCACGACCGCGGCGCAGCGGATCAACCGGCTGGTCGATCCGCAGGGACACGGCGAGATTTGAAGTGAGGGAAGCTCGTAGGATGGGTTGAGCGAAGCGATACCCATCACGGCAAGCCGAAGAATAGCGATGGGTTTCGCTTCGCTCTACCCATCCTACGGGCTGCGATTAGCAGCCCAGGTCGCGCCTTACGGAAACTACCGCGGCGCGCGTTTCGCCAGAATCCGCTGCAGGGTGCGGCGATGCATGTTCAAGCGCCGGGCGGTTTCCGAGACGTTGCGATTGCACATCTCATAGATGCGCTGGATGTGTTCCCAGCGGACGCGATCGGCCGACATCGGATTGTTCGGCAGTTCCGATTTCTCGGTGCTGCTGGCCAGCAGCGCCGCCACCACATCGTCGGCGTCGGCGGGCTTCGACAGATAATCGACCGCGCCCATCTTCACCGCGGTGACGGCGGTGGCGATGTTGCCGTAGCCGGTGAGCACGATGGCGCGCGCATCCGGCCGCTGCCGCTTCAGCGCCGACACCACGTCGAGGCCGTTGCCGTCGCCGAGCCGCAAATCCACCACCGCGAAGGCCGGTGCCGATTTGCCGATATGGGCCAATCCGTCGGACACGGTGTCGCAGGACGTGACGGTGAAGCCCCGTGTTTCCATCGCGCGCGACAGCCGCTCCAGAAACGGCTTGTCGTCTTCGACGATCAGAAGCGAGCGGTCGGTCTGGCCTGTCAACTCAGCGATGGCGTTCACGGTCGGGTTTCCTCCTCGAGTGAGCACCTAACATATGGCGTGGCAATGCCTGCCTGCCAAGGGCACACAAAGTCGATGACGGTCCCCGAGGCATTAACCAAGAGGGGTTCTAAAGTGCTGTTCCGGCATTCGTTTCTCACCAATTGAGAAAAACCTTATCGAACCGCGGACCGATCGGCCCTTCCCTGGCGCCGAAGTTCCGCGCATGCTGGCACCAAAGGCGGAGCGACGATTTCGGATCGTTGCCTTGATTTGAGGGAGGTTTTCATGCCGTCGCGCGCGCGGGTCGATGAGTTCGTTGCCGTGGTGGAGAGCGGCGACCATGCCGGCGCCATCGAGCGCTATTACA
>JAQGJF010000295.1 GCA_028290765.1 Tardiphaga sp. | reverse complement strand
GCCGCTGATGCGCCGCCAATCGCTGGTGAAGTTCGATGCCCCGCTGTGCGAGACCATCGTCGAGACGCCCAAGCCCGCGGGCAATGAAGTTCTGGTGCGGATCGAGCGTTGCGGGTTGTGCCATTCGGATCTGCACATCCAGGACGGATACGCCGATATGGGCGGCGGCAAGAAATTGGACACCACACGCGGCATGACGCTACCGTTCACGCTTGGCCACGAGATCGCCGGAATCGTCGAAGAGGTCGGCCCCGATGTCGCAAAGAATATCATCGGCACCAGGAAGGCGGTGTTTCCGTGGATCGGCTGCGGCCAATGCCGCGATTGTCTCAACGGCGACGAAAATCTTTGCGCCCGGCCGCGCTTTCTCGGCGTCAATCTCGACGGCGGCTTTGCCAGCCATGTTATGGTGCCGGACGCGAAATATCTGCTCGACTACGATCCGCTCCCGATCAATCAGGCCGCGACCTTGATGTGCTCCGGCGTCACCGCTTATGGCGCGCTGAAGCGCCTCGTCGACCGGCCGCGTCAGCGCAACCTGTTGCTGATCGGTCTCGGCGGCGTCGGCATGATGGGACTGGCGTTCGCCCAGGCCATGTTCAAGCAAAACATCTCGGTCGCGGATTTGAATCCGGCGGCGCGCGAAACCGCCCTGAAAAATGGCGCATCGGCGGCCTACGATCCGTCCGAACCCGACATTGCCAAACGCATCGTCAAGGAGACCGGCGGCTTCGACGCCATTGTTGATTTCGCCGGCAACGACAGGTCGATGGGATTTGCGGTGTCGACCGTCGGGCGCGGCGGCAAGATCGTCGTCTCGGGTCTGATGGGCGGCAATTTCAGCCTGCCGATGGTGCAATGGATTTACAAGCGCATGACCATCGAGGGTTTCATGACCGGCACCCTGGCCGAGGCGCAGGAACTGATGGCGCTGGCGCGCGCCGGCAAGACCAAGCCGACGCCGATGAAGGAAGAGCCGATGGGCGAGGTCCAGAAATGGATCGAAGAATTACGCGCCGGAAAAGTCGTCGGACGCATCGTGCTGACAAACTGAAACGCGCGGCATCGTCGCCGGCCTGCAGCCTGCAGCGTCCGAATTAAGCCCCATGCTCTCCGAAATTACGGCGCATTGCGACCCAATTTGTTGGCAAAAACTCCCACTGGATACGTCGTTTGAGTACCAGGGGAGATGGACATGCCAAACCGTGTGATGAAAATGTTGCCGGCCATACTGGGTGGTATTCTGGCCGGCCTCTCGTTCACCGCGGTTTCACAAGCCGCCGAACCGGCGAAAGAGTGTCTGACCGCCCCCGGCCAGCCGACGCAAGGTGGTCACTGGTATTATCGCATCGATCGCCCGACCAAACGGCACTGCTGGTATGTCCGCGCCGAAGGTCAGGCCGCAGCACCGCAACTCGCGTCATCATCAGCGGAGCCGACTGCCGCGCCTGTTGGCGCGCCGTTGGAGCCGTCCGTCGCAAATGCCCGTGCAGAGATCGCCCCGGCTGCGGCAGCGCCCCAGCTGAACCAGCCCAACGGATCTTCGGCGACTATCGTTGCAAATGGGGCGAATGGCGAAGCTGTTCCAGGCGGTCCCCAGATACCCAACGACCCGTCCCGCACCCTCGCCGAGCGCTGGTCGGATCATCCCGACGCCAACCGCCCGGCCGAAACGGCGGCGCCGAACATCGCTGCCAACGTCACGCAGCCGCCACAGCCCACATCCGCGAAGCCGGCTGATTCCGCTGACTATTCCCTCTGGATGCTGATGAGCGCGCTCCTGGGGGCCTTGGCGCTGGTCGGCGTGGCAACCGCGGTGATTGCCAATTTCAACCGCGCCATCGCCATCACCCGCCATGACGATCCTGAACGAGGCCGCTCGATTTGGGACGCGCCGCCCGGCGATGGGGTGACCTCGCCCGAGGACTCCGCGCCCGTCGATGCCGGCAATGAAGCTCCCATAAGCTGGATACGGATTGCCCGCGAAACCCAGGAAGCCCGTCGCCTGACCCATCGCGTAGCCGATCGGCGAGGCGAGCAAATCGAACAATTGCTTTCGCAAGCTTCGAGACGCCCGGCGGTTTGAGCTATTTTTCGAGCTCTTTTTGCAGCTTGCGGACAAAACCCGACAACCACATCTGGCGCTCGCGGCGCAGCCGCTCCGCCTGCAGGATCAGTTCGATCTTCTCGTAAGCGGTGTCGAGACTGCTGTTCACGACGACATAGTCGTACTCGGCCCAGTGGCTCATCTCGTGACCGGCGCGGCTCATGCGGCCGGCGATGACTTCGTCGGAATCCTGCGCGCGGCTGTGCAGCCGTGCTTCAAGCGCCTCCACCGAGGGCGGCAGCAGGAACACGCTGACGACATCGGCCCGCGCTCGCTCGCGGAGTTGCTGTGTGCCCTGCCAGTCGATGTCGAACAGCACGTCGTGTCCGGCCGCCAGCGCATTCTCCACCGGGACCCGCGGCGTGCCATAGCGGTTGTCGAACACGGTAGCCCATTCCAGCAATTCGCCGCCCACCGCCATCTCTTCGAAGCGCGGCTTGTCGACGAAGCGGTAGTCGCGGCCCTCGACCTCTCCCGGCCGAATCGGACGCGTTGTCACCGACACCGACATCCG
Source organism: Tardiphaga sp. (assembly GCA_028290765.1). The sequence continues at coordinate 1,602 of JAQGJF010000295.1, read as the reverse complement.
CATATTGGGCATTCGCTGCATCAGCATTCGCGACATCGTGGTCTTGCCGGCGCCCGACGGCGATGACAGCACGAACATCAGCCCGCGCCGCTCGACCCCGTCAAATCCGTGACTGCCCGACGTCGTCATCGATCACTCCAGGTTCTGAACCTGTTCGCGGAATTGCTCGACCACGTTCTTCATCTCGAGGCCGGTATTGGTCAGTTCGAGATCGTTCGACTTCGAGCAGCAGGTATTGACCTCGCGGTTGAATTCCTGCGCCAGAAAATCCAGCCGCCGCCCGATCGCGCCGCCCTTGCGGATCATTTCGCGGGCCTGCGAGATATGCGAGGCGATGCGGTCGAGTTCTTCGCGGATATCGGCCTTCGCCGCGATCATAACGGCTTCCTGGCTGAGCCGGTCGGAATCAAATCGGTCCGATGCTTCGAGCAGCGCCGCGATCTGCTCGGCCAGCCGCGCCTTGATCGCCTCGGGTTTGCGTCCGGGCGCGGCCTCGGCCTTTTTCATCAGGCTTTCGATCTCATCCATCCGCTGCGAAAGAATCTGGCCCAGCGTCACCCCCTCGCGCTTGCGCATCTCGATCAAATGCTCCAGCGCCTGTTCGAACGCCGCGGCGGCGGCCGCCTTGGCAGCAGTGTCCTCGGCTTCGTCGCTGTCGGGCTCGACCACCTCGATGACGCCCTTGATCGCCAGCAAGCCGTCGATGCTCGGCGCTACCGCGTCGATCCGGCCGGCAAGCTCGCCCGCGATCTTTACAATCGACGCCAGCACGTCTTCGTTGACCCTGACCGTCGAGAGCGCATTGGCCCGCTTGACCGTCAAATTCGCATAGACAGTGCCGCGGGACAGCACTTCGGCGGCACGCTTGCGCGTCAACGGTTCGAGTTCGTCCCACCCCGGCGGCAGCCGCATCCGCAGGTCAAAGCCCTTGGCGTTGACTGATTTCAGTTCCCATTCGAACGCATAAGGTCCGCTGGTGCCGTGGCTTCGCGCAAAGCCGGTCATGCTCGACAGCGCCATGCGTGACAATCTCCGAGGGGTACGAGCGAGATTCGCTCAGAAACGAACCGAACTCAGGTTAGAGGCTTTTCAGGCCAAGGGGAATTCGGGTCAAGCGTCTTATGCCCGAACGGGCCTATTGCTGCACCACCGGCGGCGTCGTCGTCACCGACTGCGCGGCGCCCTGGCGGGCGGTGGGCGGCGCCGCGGCGCGTGGCTTCTTTGGCGGCGCGGGCTTGGTCGGCGGCGTCGTACCGGTCGCGGCATTCGCATCAGCGGGCGTCGACGCGGCCGCCGATTGCGCATCGTCGGCCGGCTCGACCGTGTCGTTCTGGATGCTCTTTTCCATCGTGCGCAGCTTGGCGACGTTTTTCTGGTGCTGGGCGTAGGTTTCGGTGAAGGCGTGCCCACCGCTGCCGTCGGCGACGAAGAACAGGTCGCGGGTACGCGCCGGATTGGCGGTGGCTTCCAGCGAAGCGCGACCAGGATTGGCGATCGGCCCCGGCGGCAGTCCATCGACGATGTAGGTGTTGTAGGGCGAGGGCTGCTGGATTTCGCTGCGCTTGATCGGCCGTCCCAGCGTTCCCTTGCCGCCGACCAGCC
>JAQGJF010000266.1 GCA_028290765.1 Tardiphaga sp. | reverse complement strand
CTCAAGCAGCGCCAGGGGAAATGATCGATCGCAAGTAGTCGACAGCGAATAAACGACGTGACGGCCGCCGGCTGATCTGCCGGCGGTCGCACCCGCTGATATCAGCTATATATAAGATCCACCGCCGCGGATAAGCGATGAGGGCATGCCAGAACCCATCCTCGAACTGATCGACATCTCAAAATCTTATCCGGGCGTCCAGGCTCTTTCCCATGTCAATTTGGCCGTCGCTGCCGGCGAGGTGGTCGGGCTGATCGGCGAAAACGGCGCCGGCAAGAGTACCCTGATGCGCATCCTCGGTGGCGTCACCGAGCCCAGCTCCGGAATCATCAAGCTTCGCGGCGAGCAAAAAGACAATCTCACCGTCGCGGAAGCGATCCGCTGCGGCATTGCCTTTGTCCACCAGGAGCTGAACCTGTTCGACAATCTCGATGTCGCCGCCAATGTCTTCTTCGGCCGCGAGCCGGTTTCGTTCGGGCCGCTGCGGCTGATCGACACCAAGGCGATGGTGTCACGCACCAAGCCCCTGCTCGACCGGCTCGGCGCCGACTTCGCCCCCGACACGCCGGTCGCCGACCTGTCGCTGGCGCAGCGCCAGCTGGTCGAGATCGCCAAGGCGCTGTCGCTGGGCGCCGAGATCGTGATCATGGACGAGCCGACCTCGAGCCTGACCCTGACCGAGACCAACCGCCTGCTTCAGATCGTCACCGAATTGAAGGCGGACGGCGTCAGCGTCATTTTCATCACCCACCGGCTGCATGAAATCGAGCAATGCGCCGATCGCGTGGTGGCGCTGCGCGATGGTGCTGTGGTCGGAACGCTGCCGAAGGCAGAGATCGAGCACGACCGCATGATCCGCCTGATGATCGGCCGCGACCTGAAGGCGCTGTTCACGCCGCCCAAGGCGGTGCCGGGCGAGGAAATGCTGCAGCTGCGCGACATTCGCACCACGACCTACCCCGATCGCGCGGTCAATCTTTCGTTGCGGCGCGGCGAGATCGTCGGCCTGGCGGGACTGGTCGGATCCGGACGGACCGAATTGGCGCGCACCATTTTCGGCATCGATCGGCCGCTCGACGGCACCATCGAGGTCGCGGGCCGGCCACTGGCGATCACATCGCCGCGCGAGGCGATCGCGCAGGGCATCTATTTGATCCCGGAGGATCGCAAGGCCGCCGGGTTGATCCTGGAAGACGACATCCGGCGCAATATCTCGCTGCCGAACCTGAAAGCTTTTTCGTTTGCCTGGCTTCTGGATCACGATCGCGAAGAGAAAACCGCGGAACGGCAACGCAAGGCGCTCAACATCCGGACGCCGTCGGTCTCCAGCGTGGCGGCGACCTTGTCCGGCGGCAACCAGCAGAAAGTGGTGCTGGCCAAATGGCTGGCGATGTCGCCGAAAGTGATGCTGTTCGACGAGCCGACGCGCGGCATCGACGTCGGCGCCAAGAGCGAGATCTACAGCCTGATCCGTGCGCTGTCCGATGCCGGCGTCGCCGTGCTGATGATTTCCAGCGACATGGAAGAGGTCATCGGCGTCAGCGACCGCATCCTCGTCATGCATGAGGGACGGATCAGCGGCGGGCTCGACCGCGATCAGTTCAGCGAGCATCATGTGATGCAACTGGCCGTCGGCAAAACCATCCATCCGGAGCCTGCATGTTCCTGAAAAAAGACCTGGGTCTTCTCGTTCTCATATTGGTCGTCGGCACCATCGTCGCCCTGATCAACCCGCGCTTCCTGTCGCCGATCAATCTCGCCAACACCGCCAATCTGATCGGCCTGTTCGGGCTGTTCTCGCTCGGCGAAGGTCTCGTCATCATCACCGGCGGCATCGAGCTGTCGATCGGATCGGTGTTCGCGCTGCTCGGGGTGATCTTTGTCGACCTGCTGGTGACCTATGACGTCCCCTGGCCGCTGGCGATCCTGATCCTGATCGTCGCCGGCACGTTGATCGGACTGATCAACGGGTTTTTGATCACACGGATGCGGCTGCAGCCCTTCGTGGTCACGCTGTGCGGCCTTTTGATCTATCGCGGCATCGCCCGCTATTACACCAATGACGGAACCGCGGGCTTTGCCTTCGGCCAGAGCTTTCCGACGCTGGAATGGCTGACCACCGGGCGCAGCTACGGCGTGCCGCATAGCTTCATCGCCTTTGTCCTGGTCGCCATCGCCATGGCGGTGCTGTTGCATCGCTCGATGTTCGGCCGCTATCTGTTCGCGGTCGGACGCAACGAAGAGGCCGCCCGCTATTCCGGCATCCAGACCGGCCGCGTCGTCGCCGCGGCTTACGTGATGTGCGGCGCGCTGGCCGGGCTGTCCTCGGTGTTCCTCACCATGTACACGCGCTCGATCTCGCCCGCCTCGCACGGTAATTTCTACGAGCTCTACGGGATCGCGGCGGCGGTGCTGGGCGGCTGTTCGCTGCGCGGCGGCGAAGGCTCGATCGTCGGCATCGTGCTCGGCGCCATCCTGCTGCAGATCCTGCAGAACCTGGTGAACCTGCTCGGCATCCCGAGTTCGCTGAATTTCGCGGTGATGGGCGCGGTCATTTTGATCGGCGTGCTCGCCGACCAGCAATTCAAGGAATACCGGCAGTGGCGGATGGCCAGCCGCGACAGCGAGGCCGGGAAGAAGAAGTCGCAAGATTTGTAGCCCGCATAAGCGAAGCGACATGCGGGAGCCACACATCGAGAAAACCCGGATGTCGCTCCGCTCATCCGGGCTACGGGCACGACCCATGTTCGGAAGTCAGACTCGTAGGATGGGTTGAGCGCTTGCGAAACCCATCACTTTGCCGCCGTGCTTTGGAATGATGGGTATCGCTTGCACTGCGCTCGTTGAGCTTCGGCGGATGGGGCGCTCAACCCATCCTACAGCCCTACGCGACGGCGTTCATTTCTCCGAAGCCGCCATCACCAGCGACCCCACCACGCCGATCAACGCGCCCGCCAGCAGGCAATATTGCATGATCGCAACCGCCTGCCGCGGCGTCTCCGTCGCCGTGGTCATATCGTAAATCAGCCAGGCCGACGTCGCCGCGCTCATCAGCAATATCCTGGGCCATCTGTTCACGAGAATCTCCGCGTTTAAGGGCGCAATATCCGGCCCTTCCCTTAGACGCGCGCTTTTTGCGTTGGGTTCACGATTTGATACAAGACCAGTCGACGATCTACCCACGAGAAGGGCTGACATGACCGACCCCCACGAACCATTCCCCAGCCCTTTCGAGCAATACACCAGCCGCGTGCTACCGGACTGGATCGACGCTAATGGTCACATGAACATCGCCTATTACGGCCTCTTGTTCGACCGCGGCAATTATGCCGCCTGCGATGCGCTCGGCCTCGGCGAGGACTACGGCACCCGGGCCCATCACGGCGTGTTCGCCGCGGAAATCCACACGCTGTATTTCCGCGAATTGCTGCTTGGCGACGCCGTCACGGTCAGGACCCAGATCGTCAGCGCCGACGCCAAGCGCCTGCATTTCGCCCATGAGATCTATCACGCCGCCTCGTCCGAGCGCGCCGCCGCCCAGGAAGCGCTGTATTTGCATGTCGACCTCACGACGCGGCGCGTCGTGCCGTTTCTGGAAGAGGTCCGCACCCGCATTGCCGAGGCGGCCGAAGCGCATCGGCCATTGCCGGTGCCGGAGTGGTGCGGCCGGCGGATCGCGCCGGCGCGGGGATCGGTGCAAGCCTGACTGGCATCAAGGAACGCTCTGCACGAGTTCAGCCACCTCTCCCATGGGGGTCGGATCGCATCACCGATGCGATCCGGGTGAGGGGGTACGGCCTATCGATAGGTCGTACCCCCTCACCCCAACCCTCTCCCAAAGGGAGAGGGAGCGCGCT
>JAQGJF010000253.1 GCA_028290765.1 Tardiphaga sp. | reverse complement strand
CCGGCAGCGCGACGACGACTGGATGATGATCGTGAAGTGGACGCTGTATGCGATGATCAACGCCGAGGAACTTGGCGTCACCTCGAAGAACATCGACGAGGCGCTGAAGTCGAAGAAGCCCGACGTGATGCGGCTGGTCGGCACCGAGGGTGCCTATGGCGAGGATCTGGGTCTCACCAAGGACTGGGCGGCCCGCAACCTCCGCCATGTCGGCCAATACGGCGAAGTCTACGAGCGCAATGTCGGTACCGGCTCAAAACTCGCCATTCCGCGCGGCCTCAACCAATTGTGGAGCGCCGGCGGCATCCAATACGCGCCGCCGATACGGTAATTCCAATACCGACACGATAGTCCCCAGATAAGAACACCTGATTCTTGCGGCGTGGCTCAATTCCGTCGCGCTTCACCCTATTGTCACCTATGCCTCGAATTAGAGCATCGTCGCGGCTTTAATTTTGCAGTGCAGCAACTATTGTCCGATGGGTAAGTTATAAGGCGATAAACAAGGAGCCGCCGTTGTCCCTCGCCAACAATATCGAATTCCTCCGTCATCTTCCGAAACTGAACGAGATCAAAGGCTTGGGTGGCTTTTCGCGGGGTGTGCGGCGCGGCCCCAGCCGATTGGCGGAAGTCACCGGATTCGGCACCAATCCCGGCGATCTCAGGATGTTTTCGTTCACGCCGGGCGATTTGCGCAAAATACCCGCGCTCGTCGTCGTCTTGCACGGATGCACGCAAACCGCGACCGGCTACGATCTCGGCGCCGGCTGGTCGACGCTGGCGGAACGTTATGGCTTCGCGCTGCTGATGCCCGAGCAGAAGCCCTCGAACAACGCCAACAGCTGCTTCAACTGGTTTCTGCCGGAAGACATCGCGCGCGATCGCGGCGAGGCCGGCTCGATCCGGCAGATGATCGAGCACATGGCGCGCACGGTCGGCATCGATCGCAACAACGTCTTCGTCACCGGACTTTCCGCCGGCGGCGCCATGACGTCGGTCATGCTCGCGACCTATCCGGAAATCTTCGCCGGCGGCGCTGTTATCGCCGGCCTGCCCTATGGCATCGCGACCAACGTGCAGGAAGCCTTGAAAGGCATGTTCCAGTCGCCGCCGCACGCGGCCGAGGAACTCGGCGATCTGGTGCGCAGCGCCTCCAAGCACAGAGGCCCATGGCCCAGGCTGTCGGTGTGGCACGGCAGCGCGGACCGAACCGTCAATCCGTCGAACGCCGACGAGATCGTCAAGCAATGGCTCGACGTGCATCAATTGCCGGCGTCGCCGATGTCGGAAACGACCGTCGACGGCTATCCGCGACAGGTCTGGTGGAATGAAGATGGCGATACCGTCATCGAATCCTATTCCATTACCGACATGGCGCATGGCACGCCGCTTGGCGCCGCCGACAACGATGAACGCTACGGCGCCGAAGGCGCCTTCCTGATCGAGGCTGGAATCTCGTCCACCTATCACATCGCGAATTTCTTCGGCCTGACCGAGCGGATTCATCAGCCAAAAACTGTGCCGCCCGTAACGACCGTGACATCGACGTCCGATCATGCGGCTCAAATCACTCCCGCATTCACCGTGCGTGCGGCCGGCGACCGGCGTGCCGAGCCGCGCGACCAGCCGCCGCGTCGCGCGATCGACGTCGGCGCGGTCATTACCCGCGCTCTCACCGCCGCGGGCCTGATCAAGAACAGCGACGCGACCTGATCGGCAAAGACTGCAGGCCTGAAAGGCCGCCCTCGCCATCGATGGCTTGGTTCATGCGGGCGATCAGTCGTGGAACCCGGAGCGACGACGGAAGTTCCTCATTTGCACGGATCATGACAGGCAGCTAAGTTTGTTCGGCTTCTGTTAGTTGAGTGGTCCACATCCATGACTCTTTGATGTGGACTTGGCGTATCGGTCGTCCTCAATGCTGGATATCAACAGATCGACGAGCGCGGATTTTCTCGCCGATGGCGGGGAGATGGGCGCATTGACGCGTGCGTTCGACTGGTCGACGAACCCGATCGGATCGCCGCATCTATGGCCGCAGAGCCTGCGCACCGCGTTGCGCATCCTGCTCAATTCCAATCACCCGATGTTCATCTGGTGGGGTCCGGAACTGATCCAGTTCTATAACGACGCCTATCGCCAGACCATGGGGCCGGAACGCCACCCCAGCGCGCTCGGCCAGCGTGGCCGGGAATGCTGGGCGGAAATCTGGGACATCATCGGCCCGCAGATCGAACAGGTGATGAGCGGCGGCGGCGCCACCTGGCACGAGAACCAGCTTGTTCCGGTCACCCGCCATGGCGCGCTGGAGCAGGTCTACTGGACCTATGGCTACAGCCCGATCGACGACGGTCACGATATCGGCGGCGTGCTGGTGATCTGCCGCGACGTCACCAAGGAACATCGAGCGACCATCGCGCTGCGGGAGCGCGAAGCCGAACTGGCGCGGGTGCAGCAAATCGGCCGCATCGGTGGCCTGGAAGTCGATCTGACCACCGGCTTCCGCAACCGCCGCTCGCCCGAATATCTGGTGATCCATGGCCTGCCGCCCGACGCCGCCAACGAAAGCCATGACGACTGGGTGCGGCGAATTCATCCCGAGGATCGCGGAGCCACCGACCGGAAATTCCGCGACGCCGTGAGAGACAAGGTCCGCGACTACACGGTGCAATACCGGATCATTCGCCCCAGTGATGGCGAGGTGCGCTGGATTTCGGTCAAGTCGGTGATCGAGCGCGACGCCGATGGCAAGGCCGTGCGTCTGGTCGGCGCCCACACCGACGTCACCGAACAGGTCACGGCGGAACGGGCGCTGCGGCAGAGCGAAGAGGAATTCCGCACCCTCGCCGACGCGCTGCCACATCATGTCTGGACGGCGCGGCCCGATGGATCGCTGAACTGGTTCAATCCGCGCGTCTACGAATATGCCGGCGCCGCGATCGCAAAACTCGGCGGCGAACAATGGGGCGAGATCGTTCATCCAGATGATCGCCCCGGCGTAGCCGCCGCGTGGAGGCACGCGATCGGTAGCGGCGAGGCCTATGAAACCGAGTTCCGGCTGCGCCGGACCGACGGAAGCTTCCGCTGGTTCCTGGCGCGCGCGGTACCGGCGCGCGACGAAGCGGGCCGGATCACCCGCTGGATCGGCACCAATACCGACGTGCACGACCAGAAGATGATCGCCGGCGAATTGGCGCAGTTGAACGCGACGCTCGCCGAACGGGTCGAAGAAAAGACCCGCGAGCGCGACCGGATCTGGAACGTGTCACAGGATCTGCTGCTGGTGGCGGATCGCGATGGCATCTGGCGAACCATCAATCCGGCCTGGACGCGGACGCTGGGCTGGACCGAAGCGGATTTGTTGAACCGGACCTCGCAATGGCTCGAGCATCCCGACGATGGCGGCGTGACACGGGCGCAGGTCGGCAAGTTGAAGCGGGAGAACACCACCGTCCGGTTCGAAAGCCGCTTTCGTCACCAGGATGGGTCCTATCGATGGCTGTCATGGACCGGCGTTTCGGACCAGGACCATATCTACGCCGTTGCCCGCGACGTCACCGCTGAAAGAGCGGCGTCGGAACGGCTGAAGGCCACCGAGGAAGCGCTGCGCCAATCCCAGAAGATGGAGGCGGTCGGTCAACTCACCGGCGGTATCGCGCATGATTTCAACAACCTTCTGACCGGCATCGTCGGATCGCTCGATCTGATGCAGACCCGCCTCGACCAGGGCCGCACCGAAAACGTCGCGCGCTATATCGGCTCCGCGATGACCTCGGCCAACCGCGCCGCGGCGTTGACCCATCGGCTGCTGGCGTTCGCGCGGCGTCAGCCGCTGATCCCGAAATCGGTCGACGCCAATCAGCTGGTGGTGTCGCTGGAGGATCTGTTGCGCCGGACCATTGGCGAGGCCATCGACCTGGAAATCGTCGCAGCCGCCGATCTCTGGCTGACGCTGTGCGACCCGAACCAGCTGGAAAGCGCACTGCTCAATCTCGCCATCAATGCCCGCGACGCCATGCCGACCGGTGGCAGGCTCATCATCTCGACCGCGAACGCGCGGCTGGATGGCCTCGACGCCGACGCGCCGGCGCTGTCGCCGGGCGATTATGTTGGCATCAGCGTCGCCGATACCGGCACCGGCATGAGCGCGGAAGTGGTGGCGCGCGCCTTCGATCCCTTCTTCACCACCAAGCCGATCGGCCAGGGCACCGGGCTCGGCCTGTCGATGATCTACGGATTCGCGCGACAGTCCGATGGCCATGTGATGATCGACAGCGCCCCGGGCCAGGGCACGTCGGTCAAGCTCTATCTGCCGCGTTACCATGGCGATCAAGCCGCGGAACAGCTTTCCCAGGCGGCAATGGCTGAATATGCGGCCACCGGCGAGACCGTGCTGGTGGTCGAGGATGAACCGGTGGTGCGCGGTGTCATTGTCGAAATGCTGCAGGACCAGGGTTACAGAACCCTCGAAGCTGTCGACGGCCCGGCGGGCCTGCGCATCCTCCAGCGTGGCGAGCGGGTCGACTTGCTGGTCACGGATGTCGGCCTGCCCGGCATGAACGGCCGCCAGCTCGCCGACCAGGCCCGCGAAAGCCGCCCCGGGCTGAAGATTCTTTTCATTACCGGCTACGCCGAGAATGTCGCGATCGCCCAGGGCTTTCTGCAGCCCGGCATGGAAATGATCACCAAGCCGTTCGACCTCGACAATCTGTCACGACGGATTCGCGATCTCATCGCGAGTTGAGCTGGCGCGTAGCCCGGATGAGCGCAGCGACATCCGGGACAGGCTCACCCCGGATTTCGCTGCGCTCATCCGGGCTACGAGGCTGACTGCGCAGGCACGCCCGCCGATTGCATGGAACGTAACGGCGCGCCGCGACTTGTGCTCTTACTCAATCCATCACCTCCAGGAGATCACATGATCCGTCGTCTTATCGGAGCTGCCGCCATTTGCGCCGCAGTGGCTATTCCCACCCTCGCCCAAGCCCAGGGCGTGCCGGGTGGAATCGAGCGCGGCGCCCGCGACGGTGAGCGCGCGGCGGGCCCGGTCGGCGCCATTGTCGGCGGCACCATTGGCGGCGTGGTCGGTGGCGTCGCCGGCGTGCTCGGCGTCGAGCAGCGGCCGCGGTTTCGCAGCTATGTCGTCGAACAGCGGCGACCTTCCTATCAGTACCGCGAAGATGTGCGCGTCGGCGCGGTTCTTCCCGAGGAAGGCGTGACCTATTACGAGGCGCCCCCGGAATACGGCGTGCAGCAGTACCGCTACACCGTGGTCAACGGCCGCACCGTGCTGGTCGAACCGCGCACCCATCGGATTGTCGAGATCGTCGAATAAGGTTTGCACGGGACTTTGCAGAAAAGGCCGTCCCTCGGGACGGCCTTTTTTTGTCGAACCCGCGACCACCGCTTGAGGGGTCAGAGGCGTCCGCCGGTCCGCACCAGCCGGACGATCAGCAGCAGGATAACCGCACCGATCGCGGAATAGATGATTTCAGAGATCAGCCCGGTGCCGAGATGAATACCGATCCGCGGAAACAACAGGCTCGCCACCAGCGCGCCGGCGATGCCAACCAGGATGTCGCCGATGATTCCAAAACCGGTGCCGCGCACGATCTTTCCGGCCAGCCAGCCCGCTACCAGACCGACGAACAGAATGACCAGAATACCTTCATTCGACATATGCATTGAAAAATCCCCCTGTTTTGCGCGATCGAACGATCACGTCGCGATCAAGTCCAGTCCTATCCTAGTAGCCCACCTCACCTGACCAGGACATGAATGAAACTTTTCGTGACCATCCGCGTTGGAAAGCCATGACGCAGCCTGATACTTGGTATGTGGCCTTCGGGCCCGACAAGACCATCAAATCGGATGACCGGGCAACGGGGGCTGTTCGCTCGACGCGGACGTTCAAGACCGAAACCGACGCCAGGCTGTTTGCAATACAGATCCTGGCCAAAGGCTGGTCGGCCAATGCGGGGACGCTCAATCCGCATCAGCCCAAGAGAACCATCGCGGCGTCCCAGATCGAGCATTGGGCCGATCCCGCCACCGGCGCGTCCGAGCGGACGGGCTGAATTTTCTTAGGCTTGGCAAGTCCGTACCGCGCGGCGCGCTGTTATGGGTGCAGGGCCGTTTCGGCGATGATCGCCGTTTCGGCGATGATCTCCAGCGGGGAAACCGAAACCTCGCCGCCGGCGACGAGCCGCGTCTCTTCGGTATACCGCTTGAAAAACTCCCGCTGCTGCAGTGCCTTGATGGCCTGCTCGTCGGCAGCCGCGGCGAGATGATAATAGCTGTTGTCGTCCCGAACCTTCATGCAGCGATAGACGATCTTTCCCTTCAGGTCGGGATCGTTGTCCAGCTCTGAAATGAATGCCGCGATGTCCTGGTGCCAGGCTTCTTCCGAGCCATTGGTGCGGGTGTAGGTGATCAGAAAATGCTTCATGGATGGCTCCTTTGGTCGCCCCGAAAGATCGCGGCATGGCGCACGGCGAATTCGTCGAAACTGGTCGGACGCCGCCCCAGCAGCGTCTGCGCCATCGCCGACACCTGCGCCTCCTTGCCCTTGCGCCGTTCGGCAAACAGCTCGACCAAAGCGTCGGCCAGATAGGGCGGCATGCCGGCGGCGAGCTGGGCTTTCCTCGCCTCCTCGGGCGCGACATTGACATAGCGGATCGTCTTGCCGGTGGCGGCGGAAAGCTTTTCCGCCACCTCCGCCATGGTCAGGGCCTCGGGACCGGTCAGCGGATAGGTTTTCCCCTCATGCCCCGAGCCGGTCAGCGCCAGCGCGGCGATCTCGGCGATGTCGCTGACATCGATCGAGGCGATCCTCGCGTCTTCCATCGGCAGGAACATCGCGCCCCTGGCGACGATCGACGGCACCTGACGAAAATAGGCCGGCATGAACTCGCCGGCACGGAGATGGGTGAACGCCATCCCCGACGCCTCCAGTCGCCGCTCGATCTCGCCATGCATGCGGGCGAAGCGGAACGGCGAGGTGAGGTCCGGCATGATGCCCGACAGCTTGACGACGTGCTTCACGCCCGCCGCCCGCGCCGCGTCGATGAAGCCGGACTGGACCTCGAGCATGACGGGATCCGAGGAGGAGATCAGCATCGCGCGGTCTACGTCGCGCAGCGCCACACCGAGCGTCTCGGGGCGCGCCATGTCACCTTCCACGATCTCGACACCGTGCAGCGCGGCGATCGCTTCGGCCCTGGCGCGGCTGCGCACCAGCGCGCGCGTGGCAATTCCCTTTGCCGACAGAAGCCGCAGCAGCGCACTTCCATTCAGGCCGGTGGCGCCGGTCACGAGGATCATGGTCCGCCTCCTCGGAGTTTTTAAGAGCCCGATTTGGCGCCGACAGGTGCGATAAGGCAAGTATGGACAAAAATGATAGTATGGACTTTTTGGACCGGCTTCGTATTTTGGGCGCTGGGAATCTCCCTTGCGAAGGAGCGCGATCATGCCGAACGCCAAGGCGGCGCTGAGCTGCGGTTGCCCGGTGGCCGCGTTCCAGAAGATGATCAGCGGAAAATACAAGCTGCGGATCGTCTGGGATCTCCAGAACGGGCCGTTGCGCTATAGCGAGATCAGGACCGGCCTGCTTCGGGGCGCCGATGGCAGTCGGGAAATCGCGCCGCGCGTGCTGAGCCGCGAATTGAAGTCGCTCACCGAAGCCGGACTGATCGATCGCAAGGACTTTGGCGTGGTTCCGCCGAAGGTCGAGTATCGCCTGACCCGCAAGGGGCGAAGTTTCATTCCGGTGATTTCGGCCATCCGCAAATGGGGCACGCGCCACCTCACCGAGGCCGGCTCCGACGAGAGGTTCGCCGCCGCGGCGGAATAAACGCCGCCGTGACGCGGCGAAGCAGGCGCTCCGCTACATCCCGCCGGTTAGAAACGGATTGGTCCGCCGTTCCTGGCCGATGCTGGAGCCCGGACCGTGGCCGCAGATGAAGCTGACATCGTCGCCGAGCGGCAGCAGCTTGTCGGTGATCGACTTGATCAGCGTAGCGTGATCGCCGCCGGGAATGTCGCTGCGGCCGACCGAACCGTTGAACAGCACGTCGCCGACATGGGCAAACCGCATGGCACTGCTGAAATAGACCACGCTGCCCGGCGAGTGACCGGGACAGTGCAGGATATCGAAGGTCAATTCGCCGAGATGGACGCTGTCGCCCTCGTTGAGCCAGTGATCCGGCATGAAGTTGCGCATGCCGGTCATGCCGTATTTCACGCCGCTCTCCTCGACCAGGTCGAAGAAGAACTGGTCGGCGATATGCGGGCCGGTAATCTCCACCTTCAAGGCGTCGCGCAGCTCGGCGGCGCCGCCGACATGGTCGATGTGACCATGGGTGAGCCAGATCTGCTCGACGGTGACGCCGGCCTGCTTGATCGCGGCCTGAATCTGCGGGACATCGCCGCCGGGATCGATCACGACGGCCTTTTTGGTGGCCTCTTCCCACAGCAGCATGCAGTTCTGCTGAAACAGCGTGACCGGAATGATCGCGGCGCCAGCCTTGGCTTTGGTCTCGGTTTCATTTGTCATGCGGTCACAATGCCGATTTTTGGCAGTCCGCCAAGTAAAATTTGCAAGTAAAATGTTCAGGTAAAATGTTGCCCAGAAATTGGACGAAAATAGAAGGACCTTGTCGTTTTTCCTTGTTGTCGTTTGTGTAAGCCGAACCAATCCGCCATTCCGGCGTTGCCCGCCACGCGCTGCTCAAGGTCGATCTTTTAAAAATGACGTCAAACGGCAAATTCTGGTGGCGAGACGGCATCTTCTACCAGATCTATCCGCGCTCGTTTCAGGATTCCAATGGCGATGGGATCGGCGACATCAGCGGCGTGATCGCGCGGCTGCCCTATCTGAAGGCGCTCGGGGTCGATGCGATCTGGCTGTCGCCGATCTTTCCGTCGCCGATGGCCGATTTCGGCTACGACGTTTCGGATTATGTCGGCATCGATCCGATTTTCGGCAGCCTCGCCGATTTCGACGCGCTGCTGACCGCCGCGCATGCGGTCGGGCTCAAGGTCATTCTCGACCTGGTGCCCAACCACACCTCCGACCAGCACCCCTGGTTCATCGAAAGCCGCTCTTCGCGCGACAATCCGAAACGCGACTGGTATCTGTGGCGCGAGCCGCGCGCGGATGGCAGCGCGCCGAACAACTGGATGTCGGAATTCGGCGGCAGCGCCTGGGCCTATGATGCGGCCACGCATCAATATTATTATCATGCGTTCCTGGCCCAGCAGCCCGACCTCAACTGGCGCAACCCGGACGTCCGCCGCGCCATATACGACGCGATGCGGTTCTGGCTCGCCAAGGGCGTCGACGGCTTTCGCGTCGACGTGATCTGGCACCTGATCAAGGACGACCAGTTTCGCGACAATCCGCCCAATCAGCATTTCCGCGCGGGCCGGCCGCCGCACGAGGCGCTGGTGAACCTGTATTCCGCAGACCAGCCGGAAGTTCAGGACGTGGTCGCGGAAATGCGAAGCGTGGTCGACGAATTCGAAGGTCGCGTACTGATCGGGGAAATCTATCTGCCGCTGGACCGGCTGGTGGCCTATTACGGCCGAGATCTGTCGGGCGCGCATCTGCCGTTCAATTTCGCGCTGCTGTCGGCGCCGTGGCACGCGCGGCAACTCGCAAAACTGATCGACGATTATGAGCGGGCACTGCCGCCCGGCGCCTGGCCGAACTGGGTGCTGGGCAACCATGACCGGCCGCGTGTCGCCAGCCGCGTCGGACCGGCGCAGGCCCGCGTCGCCGCGATGCTGCTGCTGACCTTGCGCGGCACGCCGACGATGTATTACGGCGACGAGATCGGCATGCACCAGGTTGCGATCGCCCCCGACCAGGTGCGCGACCCGTTCGAGAAAAACGTGCCGGGCATCGGCGTCGGCCGCGACGGCTGCCGCACCCCGATGCAATGGGATGCGAGTGCGCTGGGCGGGTTCACCGCCGGCGTGCCCTGGCTGCCGCTGGCGGAAGACGCGGTTCATGAGAATGTGGAGAACCTGGCTGCGGATGAAAATTCGATTCTCAATTTCTATCGTGCGTTGATCGGCTTGCGAAAGTCCTCGGCGCAGCTCGTGATGGGGAGCTACGTGCCGGTGGTGACGACGGGCGATCTGTTGGCGTATCGGCGTGAGCACGACGGCAAGGCGCTGCTGGTGTTCCTCAACCTCGGCGGCGATCCGATTTCGATCGCGTCGGAGGCGATCGCGCATGAGGGCGAGATATTGTTGTCGACGAACCTCGATCGGAGCGGCGAGGCCGTTTCGGGGGATCTCGACCTGCGTGGCAATGAAGGGGTGATCATCCGGCTACGGTGATTGCGCCGAGACGGTGAGAACCAACTCTCCCCGTCATTGCGAGGAGCTCTTGCGACGAAGCAATCGAGTCTTTCTCCGTGGCCCCTGGATTGCTTCGCTTCGCTCGCAATGACGTGGACAATCTCGGTATCAAGACGCAACCCTCGCTCACCCCGGACGCTTATTCACCCCATCAATGTCGGTCCGCTTCAACAGATAATCCAGCCCGCCGACGAGATACCAGCGATAGGCGTAGGCCTCCAGCAGCAGCCTGTGTTTGCCGCGCGGATCGGCTTCGCTGTGGTCTTCGGTGAGCAGGTTGATCAGGTGCTTTCCCGCCTCGCCGGCAAGCCCGACCGAGAACGTCACCTCGCGCGGTCTGTCGTCGAGGTTGTGCACCAGCAGCACCGAATTGTTGCGCCAGTCGTAGCGCATCACCAGAATAGCGGGATCGCGG
Source organism: Tardiphaga sp. (assembly GCA_028290765.1). The sequence goes on along the minus strand of JAQGJF010000253.1, from coordinate 293 downwards.
GTCGCGATCACGCGGAAATCGCCCCAGCCGATTTCCGGCACTTCCTTGCGCATGCGGATGATGCGTTCGGTCCAGTTCAGCATCGAATTGGGATCGCGCCGCTGCTTGGCGACGTTGACGTGCTGATAGCCGTAGGGCCCCTCGTCGATGACCGGAACGAACGGCCGGTCGCTTTCGGTGAAGCCGGCTTGCGGTTCGGTCGACCACTGCATCGGCGTTCGCGCGCAATTGCGCTCTGGCAGATCGAGATTGTCACCCATGCCGATCTCGTCGCCGTAGCGGATCACTGGCGT
>JAQGJF010000242.1 GCA_028290765.1 Tardiphaga sp. | reverse complement strand
GAACCGATCGAGGTCGGCCATCGCGCCGGTCGACAGATCGTGCACCACCATCAGCGCATGTTCTTGCGCGAAGCAGAGGTCGATGGCCCGGTCCACCCAGCCCTCCGGACGAGCCCAGTCCTCCGGGATCACGTTCCACAGCACGCAGGTGAAGCAGCCCTCCACGAGATATTTGAGCGCCTCGCGATTGAGGAGACGTTGATCGAGCATGCCGCCGCCGCCGAACGGCCGGAAGAACCGGCGCTCGTGCGCCAGATCGCCGATCAGATCCTGGGTGCGCCGGATTTCGGACGAGGCGATGCCGCTCTCCGAGCTCATGCCGAGCGGCACGATGTGATTGTACGTGTGGTTGCCGATCCAATGCCCTTCGGCATGGGCCCGTTCGGCCAATTTGCGGCGATCGCGCAGCTTGTCGCCGAGGACGAAGAAGGTCGACCGGATGTCGTGCCGACGCAGGGTGTCCAGCACGAACGGCGTCACCTCGGGATCGGGCCCATTGTCGAAGGTGATGGTGATGATCGTCATCACACCCACCCCATATCGGGGCCACGCAAAAGCCCGCGCGCCGGATCGCTCGCCATGGTCGTTTCCTTCTGCGGCCGGCGGGGCGACAGGCTCCCGCCGACCTTGACCACGACTATGCGGCAGATCGCCAGCCTTGATTACTGGGAATAAACAGAAGATATTATTTCCAAAATGAACAGAATGGGAGGTGCCCATGGCGGCGCTGCCAACCGGCATGTTGAACGATGCCAGCGTGCTTTCGTTGCGCTGTTTCGTGGCCGTGGTCGAAACCCAGAGCTTTTCGTCGGCCGCGCGGCAATTGCGGCTGGCCCCCTCCTCCGTCACAAAACACGTCCAGCTGGTTGAAAACGCCGTCAATGTCGCATTGGTGCATCGCACCACGCGGCGTATCAGCGTCACAGATGCCGGCGAACGGTTCTACGATCATTGTCTCGCGATCCTCGCTCAGATCGACAGCGCCGCCGCCGTGATGGTGGCCGAGAAGGAGCTGAGCGGGCACCTCCGCGTCACCGCGCCGCCTTCCTTCGCAACGGCGGCGCTCGGTCCCCACGTCCATGAGTTCCTGCGCGAGCATCCCGGCATCTCGCTGGACATCATGGTTTCGAGCGCGACCCCCGACCTGATCCGAAGCCGCATCGACGTCGCGATCACGCTCGACGAGGAGCCGCGCTCGAAGCTGACGCATTTCTGGCTGGCGCATTGCCCGCGCGCGATCTGCGCCTCGCCCGACTATGTGGCGCGGCGAGGCATGCCCAAGGCGCCGCCTGATTTGATGCATCACGAGTGCATCTCCGGACGCTTTTCCGATCTCGCCGAAGGCTGGACCCTTGGGCGCGAGGACGCCTGGCAACTGGTCGACGTCCGCTTCAAGATGCTGTCCGACAATGGCGACATCCTGCGCCAGGCCTGCGTCGGCGGCGCCGGGATCGGCAACTTCTATTATTTCCACGTCTGCGACGATCTACGCGACGGCCGGCTGGTCCGCATCCTGCCCGACCATCAACCCAGGCCCAGGAATATCTTTGCGGTGATTCCGCATCGCCAGATCGTGCGACCGCAAGCCAAGGCCTTCATCGAATTCGTCCGCGGCCTGCTGCAGAGCGATCAGCAGAAGTGGAATCCAGTGGCAACGGATGAACGGATGCGTGCGGCGGGTGAGCGGGCGCTGGATTTTATGAGTGGCGCGTGAGCCGACAGCGAAAGCGGCGATCCATGCGATGTACCAGAGTTCTGGTCAGGCGCTGAAATCCGCGCTCGCGCCCGCCTGCGCCAGTGATGTCGGGTAGGATGATTGGCGTTGCGCAGCGGCCTTCTGTCCCTCAGCGATCATCGCCTGGAACGCCGCGTCGAGTTGAGCGCGGCTATAGGTGGTGAAACTGCTTTCGTGCGGTGTCCATTGGGACTGCGTGATGGCAGTAGGAGCTTTCTCGACTGTGCCGCCGAGCAGTTTTGCGTAGCTATCGGCCCGCCACTGCGCCAGGTTCGGTCCGCCCAGGCCCGGCGGATCCTGCAGGTGGCCGACCTTCGCCCCTGCGTCTTTGGTCATCGTTGCCGATCCGCCGTTGTACAGGGTGGCGACCACCTTGCCGTCAACCTTCACCCGCGCGTAGGTGTTCTGAGGCGCATCGTCAGAGACGTACGATTGCGTTGCAGCCGCGTCATGGGTCGTCAGCCAGTTCGTTGCCATCAAGTCGTGCAAAACCGGATCGTCGGCCGCCGATATGAACTTGGCCACTTGCAGCGGTTTGAGTTGCGAGACGTTGATCCGGGAGGCGCTCGTCCCCGAGTCCGTCGCGGCCGACGCATCCGTCTGGGCGTCCGCCCGCGTCAATGTCGGATTTGAAGTGAACGTCGATGCAGGGCGCAAGTAACCCGACGCACCGCCGGACATACCCGAAATCATGGGACCTTCCCTTCCTCAGCACTCAACTTGCGTCCCGAGCACTCAACTTAAAAGCAAGTCTCGGGCCAAGGAAGAAAGGTTTGAAAACCTGGATGTTTTCGTGACCGGCAAACGCAAGTGCTCGGTAAATCCTGCCGCCGAAGGCAGGACTTACCGAGCCCAGCGGTCAGCCCGCAGGGATCAGCGCGAGGCGCGGCCCATGACAGACTTCGGCGTAACCCGCATCTTTTGACCACGAACGGCGGATTACGCCACGAGCGAGTGAATTCGCAGAGACGGATCTAACCGAAGCATCAGCGTTCGTCATGCCGGGCTAAAGTGCGAAGGGCGCCTTCGCGTACGTGCCCGGCATCTACGCCTTTGCAGCGTCGCGGCAAGAAAGACGTGGATGGCCGGGACGAGCCCGGCCAAGACGCGGAGAGGCCCCGGCCGATCGAAAACGCCCCTACACCAGCCGCGGCACGCCCTGCTCTTCGCCGGCGCGTTGTTCGGCGGCGACCGCGCGGCGAAAGCCGTCGCGCGCCTGCAGGCGCTCCCAATAGGCGGCGACCGCCGGCTTGAACCGCGCGTCGAGGCCGAGGCGCTTGGCGAACATCAGCGCAAAGCCGACCGAGATATCGGCGGCGGTGAAGCGTCCGGCGCACAGCCACTCGGCTTTCGCCACTGTGGCTTCGACGGCGCGGAGACGGGCGAGAAACCAGCGCGAATAATCCTCGACGATCTGGGGATGGCGGCGCTCTTCGGGCTCGAGTTCGGTATAGCGCAGCACCAAGGTCTGCGGGAATGTCAGCGTCGCCTCGCCGAAATGCAGCCAGTTGAGGAACGCGCCATAGGCCGTTTCGTTCGATGTCACGGCCAGCGGCGTCGGGCCGTAACGGGTGACGAGATACTGCGCTATGGCCGCCGACTCGGTCATCCGTGTTTCGCCGTCCAGCAATAGCGGAATGGTGCCGAGCGGGTTCAGCGCCAGATAGTCCTCGGCCAGAAGGCGCGGCGGAAACGGCAGCATTTTGAGATCGTAGGCCAATCCCAGCTCTTCCAGCGTCCACAGCGCCCGGAACGAGCGGGCCGCGGCGCAATGATAGAGCGTGATCATGGCTCCGGCCCCTCAGGTTGCGGAATCGCGCGCGAAGCTAACGTAGATCTCGCGCAGCCTTGTCGCCATCGGGCCGGGTTTGCCGTCGGCGACGTGCTTGCCGTCGATGGTCACCACCGGCTGCACGAAACTCGAGGCGCTGGTGATGAAGGCTTCCTTGGCCTTGAGCTCATCGTCGACCGAGAACGTCCGCTCCTCGACCCGCAACTGGCGTTCCTCGGCGAGCGCGATCACCGCCTTGCGGGTGCAGCCCGGCAGGATGGCGCTGGAATTCGGCCGGGTCACCAGCACGTCGTCCTGGGTGAGGATGAAGGACGACGACGATCCGCCCTCGGTCACCTTGCCGTCCTCGATCATCCAGGCTTCCTGGGCACCGGCTTCGGCCGCGGCCTGCTTGGCCAGCACCTGCGCCAACAGCCCGACGCTCTTGATGTCGCGCCGCTCCCAGCGGATGTCCGGCACGGTGATCACCGCGATGCCATTTTTCGCCGCCGGCGAATCGACCAGGTTCTTGACCTGCGTGAACATCACCAGCGACGGCTTGACCCCCTTGGGAAACACGAAGTCGCGCGGCGCGGCGCCGCGCGTCACCTGGATATAGACGATGCCCTCGACCAGTTTGTTGCGGGTGATGAGCTCGTGCTGGATTTCGATGATGCGCGCCAGCGTTTCGGGCAGCGGCAGCGCGATCTCGCCGACCGAACGTTCGAGCCGCGCCAGATGCGCGTCGTTGTCGACGAGCTTGCCGTCCAGCACGGCGGAGACTTCATAGATGCCGTCGGCGAACAGGAAGCCGCGGTCGAGCACCGACACCTTGGCATCGGCCAGGGGCCCGAACGAACCGTTGACATATGCGATCGAATCCAAACGACATCTCCTGGCTGTGGCGCCGCGACGACGTCTTTATATCGATGTAATGCAGTTAATGCGATAAAATCTTGGAGAGGAATCTCTGCGCCCGGTCGCTGCGCGGGCTGCTGA
>JAQGJF010000228.1 GCA_028290765.1 Tardiphaga sp. | reverse complement strand
CCGGCAGCGGACGGCCGCAATGATCGATCAGCAACTTGACGGGTGAGGCCTCGATCAACGGCAGCAGCGCCAGCAATTGATCGGCTTCGACCTGCACCTGCAGCAGCAGGTCGAGATCGACCAGTTTTCGCAAGAGATCGCGGGTTCCGAGATAAGTGTCGGTGCCATGAAAAGGCGCGTTGAAGGCGATGCCGACGATGCCGTTCGATCTTAGCCGTTCGAGTTCGGCGACATTCACATCGTTCTCGACCACAGCGACGCCCTTGAACCGGCCATTGCCGGTGGCGATGGCATCGAGCAGGCAACGGCTGTCCGCGCCGTAACCGGAATTGGTTCCGACCACCAGCGCGTGCTGCACGTTGAACGTGTCCATGACCCGGAGCAGGTGGGCCGCCGTCGCGACCTCCTGTCCGGTAGGGCGATACGGGGTGTCATCGGCATAGGGAAAGCGCGCCGGATCGATCACGTGGTTGTGGCAGTCGATCTTGGGGCAAGTGAAGACGGACATTCCGGCTAGCCTTTCGTGGCGTCAGAACGTCGCCTGGATGGCTTCGCGCAATTCCGGCGTAACGCTCGGCAACACGCCGAACCAGGCCTGGAAACCCAGGCGAGCCTGGTTCAGCAGCAGCCCGAGCCCGTTGACCGTGAGATTGCCACGCTCCCGGGCTTGCAGCAGGAACGGGGTTTCCGGCGGCGTATAGATCAAATCGCCGACCAGCGCGGCACCGGGCAGCCGATCCATCGCCACATCGAGAGCGGATTTTCCGGTCATGCCACGATCGGTCGCGTTCACCAGCAAAGCGAGATGGGCCATCGCGTCGTTGCGGCGGCCCCAATCGATCGCCTTCACCGCGGGTCCAAACTCCTTTGCCATCGCCTGCGCCTTCTCGTGTGTCCGGTTGGCAATCAGCACTTCCGGCACGCCGTTCTCGAGCAACGCCACCAGGACGGCGCGAGCGGCACCGCCGGCGCCGAGAATGAGGGCAGGGCCGGCGTCGCCGCGCCAGTCCGGCCTGGCGTCGCGCAGGCTCTGGACGAAGCCGTTGCCGTCATTGTTGAAGCCGCTCAGCGTGCCATCCTCTTCGACGACGATGGTGTTGACGGCGCCGATCCGGCGCGCGGTTTCGTTGACGCGATCGAGATGGGCCATCACGTCCTGCTTGTGGGGCTGCGTCACGTTGCAACCGCGAAAGCCGAGCGCGACGAGGCCTTGCAACGCGGCCGGCAAGCGTTCCGGCGTCACCGCCAGCGGCACATAGGTTCCGGGGATCCGATGCACATCGAGCCAGAACTTATGGATGACGGGAGACCTTGAATGCGCGACCGGCCATCCGACGATGCCGACAAGTCCAAACCCTGTTGAAGACGACACCAAGCGATCCCCCTTTTTTAGTGCCCAACCCTTGAATGGGCGGTTTCGATGCGCAGACTGTAGGGTGGGTTGAGCGACCCACATCCGCTGACTCTCACCGAGCGAGGCGGAAGCGTAACCCACCGCCGCGCGCCGATGCGTTGCGATGGGTTTCGCAAAGGGCTCAACCCATCCTACGAGTCTGCAAGAACTCAATGCCCGGTCGACTTTACCGGCGGCGTGCCGTGGGTGTGGAACGATTCGATGGTCTTGAGGCCCCAGGCCTGGCCCTTCTTGCGCTCTTCCTCGGTCCAGACGATCGGCTTCCAGTCCGGCGCCAGGATCAGGCGCGCCCCGGCATTGGCGACTTCCACGCGGTTGCCGCCGGGCTCGTAGACGTAAAGGAAGAAGGTCTGCTGGATCGCATGCTTATGCGGGCCGGTTTCGATATAGACGCCGTTCTCGAGAAAGATGTCGGCGGCGCGCAGCACGTCCTCGCGGCTGTCCAGCGCGTAGGTGACGTGGTGGAAGCGGCCCTTGGTGCCGGAGTGATCGCGCGAATAGGCGAAGTCGTAGCTCTTGTTCGACATCGTCATCCACATCGCGGCCTCGGTGCCGTCATTGAGAACGATCTGCTCGGTGAGCCGCAGCCCGAGATAGTCCTCGAAGAAGATGCGGTTGGCCTTGATATCGACCGCCAGGCAGTTGAGGTGGTCGAGCCGCCGCACGTTGACGCCGCGGGCCGGATAGCGCTGCGCCTGGTTCTTCAACGCCGGCTTGAGTTCGGGCGGCGCCTCGTACCACTCGGTTTCGTAATAGAGTTCGACGATATGGCCGTCCGGGTCGTAGCAGCGATACGCCGGACCATGACCGAGATCGCCGTCGGTCCAGCCGATCTCGAAACCGGATCCCTTCAGCGCGGCCACCCGCCGTTCCAGCGCCTGCGGGCTGCGGGCTCGTAGCGCCATGTGCTCCATCCCCGAGGTTTTCGAGGCCGTGAGTTTCAGCGAATAACGTTCGTAATCGTCCCAGCCGCGCAGATAGACCGACTCGCCCCGGCGCCCCGAGATGGTCATGCCCATCACGTCGACAAAGAATTTCAGGCTTTCATCGGGCTTCGGCGTCAGCAGTTCCAGATGGCCGAGATGGGCCATATCGAAGATCGGCTCGGGGGTCATGGCAAAATCCTTTTCAGTGCAGCACGCGCGTCAGGTCGTCGAACAGATCGTCGACGCGAAAGGCGTGAGGAATAAGACGCTGCTGGGCAGCATAGTCGATGATCAGTTGCAGCGAGGGCCGGATCGCTTCCACGCCGAACGGGAACGGATCCGGATCGGCCTGGCTGACAGCCTGCTTCGATGCCGCCAGCAATCGAAACACCTCGCGCACCGCCTGCGGATCGGACGCGGCCAGGGCGCCGCTGACGACGACGAAATGATTGACCGGCACCGCGCCATGTTGGGCGAACCAGGTCTTTTCTTCCGCCTTGACGTCGCCGAACAACGGCTTCAGCCGCGGATCGTCGGAGGTCTCGCCCAGCACGGCATCGAGCTCGCCGTCGAGCAGCATCTGGACGATGTTCTTGCTCGGCGCCGCGCGCTGCGTGCTGTCGACGAATTCGGCGACATGCGGCTCCTCGAACGAGATCCAGTCGATACCGTCGAGATCGACGCCGTAATCATTGGCGAGGATGCCGCGGATCCAGGCGCCGGTCGTGGTGGTGAACGAGCGGATGCCGACCCGCTTTCCGGCGAGATCCTTGACCGTCATCGGGCCGCGCTCGGCATTGTACCGCGCGTAGCGATGCTGGAAGCGGCCCATCACGACCGCGGGCAGCAGCACCATCGGCTTGTCGAAAGCGCGGGCGATCAGATAGGTGACGATCGCCATCTCCGATACATCGAAGGCCTGTTCGCGGACCATCGGCTTAAAACCCTTGTTGGTCGGCGAATAGGAGGCGAAATCCAGCGCCAATGTGTCGGACGCAACGGCTCCCTTCTTGAGGGCCGCCGTGTGCGGATAGTCGCCCAGCAGCGTGCGCAGCCGCTTCATCCGAGCTCTCCCACCACGGACGGAAACAGCCGCTGATAGGCTTCGCCATAGGTAATCGCGGTTCCGGCGTTGCGGCCGCCCTGGACGCCGCGGTTCAGCGCGACGCGGGTGTAGTATTCCCACAGGTGCTTTTGAGCGGCCAGGATTTCGAAGGCCTTGCGCTTGGTCTCCCAC
>JAQGJF010000217.1 GCA_028290765.1 Tardiphaga sp. | reverse complement strand
CGCGCCGCCTCGATGGTGGCGTTGAGCGCGAGAAGGTTGGTTTGCGAGGCGATGTCGTTGATCAGGCCAACGACCTCACCGATCTTGTTGGCGGTCACCGCCAGCCCCTGGACGGTGCTGTCGGTCTCGCGGGCCTGGTTAACGGCGCGGCTGGCGATGCCGGCGGCATGCGCAGCCTGCCGCGAGATGTCGCCGATCGAGGCGCTAAGCTCTTCCGAGGCCGAGGCCACGCTCTGCACGTTGACCGAAGCTTCGTCCGAGGCCTTGGCGGCGACCTGCACACTGGCATTGGTCTGGCTGGAGACCTTCGCCATGCTGTCCGAGGTGGAGCGCATCGCGCCGGAGGCCTCGCCCAGTTGCGTCAGAGTCTGGCGCATCTGGTTCTCGAATTCGGCGATGTAGCTTTCGATCGCCTGCTGGCGGTTCAATGCGCCTACATTGCGCTCGCGCTCCTGCTGCTCGATCCGGGCCTTTTCGACCGCCTGCTGCTTGAAGGTGCCGAGCGCGCCGGCCAGCGCGCCGATTTCGTCCTGGCGTTCGGCATAGCCGGCATCGACCGTGAGGTCGCCGGCGGCGACCTTGAGCATCGCATCGCGGATGTGATGCAGCGGCCGAATGACGCGGCGGCTGACCAGCATCATGCTGCCGACCGCCAGAGCGAGAGCCGCCAGCAGCAACGACAATTGCAGAATCAGCGAGCGCTGGGCCGCCGACCATCGCGCAACGGTCCGGCTCCGGGCTTCTTCCAGGGCGCGTTCGGCGACCACCACCGCGCTGACCATGCGACCGACCGTAATCGGGGTGAACTGATCGGCGGTGAGTTCCGGCTTCTCCCCGTTCACCACGGCGTTCATCAGGCGATCGCGCAGCGCCAGGAAGCCCGGGTCAAAATATGCGGTCTTCGCCGCGGCCATGGCACTGGCCAGGTCCGGTGGCAGCTGCATGCCAGATGCGGACAATTCGAGTGCATCCCACGCGGTTTCGGCGCCGCCGACGAATTTGGTGTAGATCTGGCGCTTCTCCGGCGTCATGCCGAGCGCGAGCCCGGTCGATACCATGGACGCCAGTTCGCCCCCCTTGCTGCGAAGCAGCCACGCGGCCTGCTTGATCGCCAGCAACTGATCGATGACGGGATCCTGATGATTGATCTCAGCACCAAGCCGAGAAGATACTTTCTCCAGCATCTCGATCAACGCGGTTATCGTTTCGACGTATTCCTTCGGCAGAGCGGCGCGGCGCGAGGCCTTCGGCTTGTGCACGGCGTCCCGGGCCTCGGTGTGCAGCCCCGAGAGTTTTTCGGTCAATTGCGCAAGCGAGGGAAGCAACGTCGCTGCGCCGTCGAAACTAACCGGCGCCAGCATGGCTGCCGCCGAGCGCAGCGCGGACATCTCGTTGTCCTGCGTGGTGAGGACGTATTTTTCAATGTCGGGCTGGATGGTGGTATCGGCGTTCAGGATGCGCCCGGTCGTCGACCGGTCGTTGCGCATATTATGCATCGCCTTGAACAGGTTCGACGAAGCATCCACGATCACCGATATGCGGCCGGCGTTTCGTACCTGGTCCCAGGAATCCCAGGCGCTGACGGCGAGGATGGCCACCACCCCGATCGCCATGAGGCCGATGACGGATTTAAGCAGCGCGGATACAGTCAACCGATTGAGCATGATGTTTCGCCTTGCATTCTGGTGTTGATCAGGCCCGCCGAGCTCGCTCGAACCGGAGGCCCTGTCGTTGATCGGCATGCCGTCGAATCCGGCTCGGCCTACGCCGCGCGGATCTTGCCGAGGAAGTCGTCGACCTGGCCGCGCAGCTGCTGGGTCTGGGCCCCCAGCGTCTCCGAAGCCGATTTCACATTCTGTGCCGCAGCACCCGCCGCATCGGCACCGGCGCTGACGCCAACGATGTTGTCGGACACGTTCTTGGTGCCCTGCGCCGCCTGCTGGGTGCTGCGGGTGATCTCTTGCGTGGCCGCGCCCTGCTGCTCCACGGCCGCGGCAATCGCGGTAGCGACTTCGTTGACTTCGCCGATGATGGCACCGATGCCCTTGATGGCATCGATGGCCTCATTCGCGACCTTCTGGATATCGGCGATCTGTTCCGAGATGTCCTCGGTTGCCTTGGCGGTCTGGCTCGCCAGCGATTTGACCTCGGAGGCCACCACCGCGAAACCTCTCCCGGCCTCGCCGGCGCGCGCCGCCTCGATGGTCGCATTGAGCGCCAAAAGGTTGGTCTGCGAGGCGATGTCGTTGATCAACCCGACCACTTCGCCGATCTTGTTGGCGGTGACCGCCAGCCCCTGCACGGTGCCGTCGGTCTCCCGGGCCTGGTTGACGGCGCGGCTGGCGATCCCGGCCGCATGCGCGGCCTGGCGGCTGATATCGCCGATCGACGCGCTGAGCTGTTCGGAGGCCGATGCAACGCTCTGCACGTTCATTGAGGCCTCATCCGAGGCTTTTGCCGCGATCTGCACGCTGGCGTTGGTTTGGCTGGAAACCTTGGCCATGCCATCCGAGGTGGTCCGCATCGTGCTGGAGGCGTCACCCAACTGGTTCAGGGTCTGGCGCACCTGGTTCTCGAAATCTCCGATATAGCCTTCGATGGCCTGCTGGCGGCTGGCGGCGCCGGCATTGCGCTCGCGCTCCTGCTGCTCGATCCGCGCCTTCTCGACCGCCTGCTGCTTGAAGGTGCCGAGTGCGCCGGCCAGGGCGCCGATTTCGACGTGGCGCGCGGCGTAGCCGGCATCCACCGACTGGTC
>JAQGJF010000193.1 GCA_028290765.1 Tardiphaga sp. | reverse complement strand
CGGCATCGGCGTCGAGGCAGCACGTTGGTGGAACGACAGCTACCATGAGAACGTGTTGTGCTTCACCAACAACATTCCGCAGCGCGACGGCGGCACCCATCTCGCCGGGTTTCGCGGCGCGCTGACGCGCCAGGTCAATGGCTATGCGGACGCGATCGCCAAGCGCGAAAAGATTGCGCTGACCGGCGATGACTGCCGCGAGGGCCTCACCGCGGTGCTCTCGGTGAAGGTGCCGGATCCAAAATTTTCCTCGCAGACCAAGGACAAGCTGGTTTCTTCCGAAGTGCGCCCCGTGGTGGAGAACGTGCTCAACGAGGCCTTGGCCGCATGGTTCGAGGAACATCCCGCCGAGGCAAAAATCATCGTCGGCAAGGTGGTGGAAGCCGCCGCCGCCCGCGAGGCCGCGCGAAAAGCGCGTGAGCTGACGCGGCGCAAGGGCGCGCTGGATATCGCCTCATTGCCCGGCAAGCTCGCCGACTGCCAGGAGCGCGATCCCGCCAAATCTGAACTGTTCATTGTCGAGGGCGACTCGGCCGGTGGTTCCGCCAAGCAGGGCCGCAACCGCGAATTCCAGGCGGTGCTGCCGCTGCGCGGAAAAATCCTCAATGTCGAGCGCGCGCGCTTCGACAAGATGCTGGGCTCCGAGCAGATCGGCACCCTGATCACGGCGCTCGGCACCGGCATCGGCCGCGACGATTTCGATCTCTCAAAGCTGCGCTATCACAAGATCATTGTGATGACCGACGCCGACGTCGACGGCGCGCATATCCGCACCCTGCTGTTGACCTTCTTCTACCGCCAGATGCGCGAGTTGATCGACCGCGGCCATCTCTATATCGCCCAGCCGCCACTCTACAAGGTAACGCGCGGCAAGTCCGAGCAATATCTGAAGGACGAGCGCGCGCTGGAAGAATATCTGATCGAGACCGGACTGGACGACTGCGTCTTCAAGCTGGCCTCCGGCGAGGACCGCACGGGTCGCGACTTGCTGACGCTGGTGGAGGACGCAAGGTCGATCCGCGGCACCCTGAACAACCTCCACAGCCGCTATAACCGCAAGGTGGTCGAGCAGGCCGCCATTGCCGGCGTCTTGAACCCGCGGATTACCGGCGATGTCGCGACCGCCAATGCCGCCGCGGACTACATCGCGAGGCGGATGGATGCGCTGGCAGAAGAGGTCGAGCGTGGCTGGGTCGGCCGTTTCATCGAAGGTGAGGGCTTCGCCTTCGAGCGCACCGTCCGCGGCGTCAAGGATGTGGCGATGATCGACGCCGCGCTGCTCGGTTCCGCCGATGCGCGCAGGCTCGACGAATACGCCCCCAGGCTCCAGGAGGCCTATCCGCGCACCGGCGTGCTACGTCGAAAAGACATCGAAACCCCGATCCACGGCCCGGTCAGCCTGTTCGAAGCGGTGACCGACGCCGGCCGCAAGGGCGTGGCGCTGCAGCGCTACAAAGGACTGGGCGAGATGAACCCGAGCCAGCTCTGGGAAACCACTCTCGACACCAACGAACGCTCGCTGCTGCAGGTGAAGGTCAAGGAAGTCGACGAGGCCGACGACATCTTTACCAAGCTGATGGGCGACGTGGTCGAACCGCGTCGCGAATTCATCCAGGACAATTCGCTCAGCGCCAATGTGGACGTGTAAGGGGGCGGCTTCGCCGTTGTCGAGGAAGACGTCTCCCTGACTCAGGGAGCCAGGAACCCGACTCGAATTACGCAAATATCGACTTTTAAGAATATCGACTTTTAAGTCGGCTCGGCTTCCTGGCGCGTCAGTCGGGTGGTGTAGCTGTAGCGATCAGCCGGGTGAATGCTGAGCGATACCTCGGCCATCTCGTTCGAACTGAAGAGATATTGACGCCGGATCGCGAGCGCGTGCGCGCCCGGCATGGCCTTCAAAGGCTCCGCCATATCGTGGGGCACGCCGACCGCATTGATGTCCTGGCGAATTTCGCAAAATCGCCGGCCGGATATCTTTTCCACCAGCGTGCCGAAGATATCGCGATGGCCATCCATCCTTGATCGAACCTCGCCTGCAAAAGCGTCGTCGATGTAGACGTCGGTCCAGCAGATCGGGGTTCTCGTGGCATCGCCGGGGATCATGCGGAGGCTCGATATGCGCAGCCAGCGGCGTCCGGGTCGGCATCCGAGATCGCGCGCCAGCGCGTCATCGGCGACAACCTCGGCGACCCGCTGGACGTGACGTTCGGTTTCGACGCCGAATTGCTGTACGGCCTCGATCGATCCGAGCGCCTGGGTAAATCCACCGGCACCGCGCTGCGGCGACAGCGCTTCGACGCGCGTGCCTGCGTTCTTCTTGCGGCTGACAAGGCCTGACGCCTGAAGTTCGCGCATCGCCGCACGTACGGTCGAACGGCTGACGGCAAACTGTTCGGCCAGTTCGAATTCGTTGGGCAGAACCGAGCCTATCGGGTGTCGACCGCCTGCGATGGCCTCCGTCAGGACGCGAGCAACATAAGCGTAACGCGTTTCCACACCGTGCCTCCCCATTCAATCCCGTCATGGAAGCCCAAAGGGAGCAGGATTCGTCAAGAAAGGATGTTGACTCTTCGGTTATGTTCGTACATTTTAATATGTACGAACATAACAATTTCGGGGAGTTGGCGCAATGGGAAGCACGGTTTTCGATTCGGTTTTGTTTCGCGACATGTTCGGGACCGCCGAAATGCGGGCGGTGTTTGCCGACGATGCGCTCATCGCACGCTATCTCGAAGTCGAAGTCGCGCTTGCCCGTGCCCAGGCCCGGTTAGGCGTGGTGCCCCAAACCGCCGCCGACGCCATCGCGGCCGCCGCGCACGCCATCAAGATCGATATCGAAAAGCTACGTCGCGAAACCGAGATCGTCGGCTACCCGATCCTGCCGCTGGTGCATCAGCTTGCGGAAGCTGCGGGTGAAGCCGGTGGTTACGTTCACTGGGGGGCGACGACCCAGGACATCATGGACACGGCCAATGTGCTGCAGATCCGGGCGGCGCTCCTAATCGTCGCGCGCGACCTGCGCGAGGTCCGTGACATCCTGGCGACCATGGCGCGGAAATACCGCAACACGCCGATGGCCGGGCGAACCCATCTCCAGCAGGCGCTTCCGGTGACGTTCGGCTACAAGGCCGCGGTCTGGCTGTCCTCCATCGACCGGCATATCGAGCGCGTCGATCAGGCGTTGCCGCGGATCCTGCTTGGCGAATTCTCCGGGGCAGCCGGCACACTCGCCTCCGTCGGCGACGGCGGTCTCGAAATGCAGAAACTGTTCTGCGAGGAACTGGGACTGCATCAGCCGCCGATCACATGGCACGTCGCCCGGGACGGCATCGCCGAATCGGTGACCTTGCTGGGTCTCATCACCGGCACCTTGGGGAAGATCGCGACCGATGTGATGCTGATGTCGGCGTCGGAATTCGGCGAAGTCTCCGAGCCGTTCGTGCCGGGGCGCGGCGCCTCGTCGACGATGCCGCAGAAGCGCAATCCCATTTCCAGCGAGTTGATGCTCGCCGCGGCAAAGGCCGTGCGCCAGCACGTCGCCGCGATGCTGGACGGCATGATCCACGATTTCGAGCGGGCGACCGGCCCCTGGCATCTCGAATGGGTGTCGCTGCCGGAAAGCTTCCTGCTGACGGCGGCATCGCTGGCCAACGCCAAATTCATGCTCGCCGGCCTTATCGTCCATGAGCGGCGGATGCTGGAAAATCTCGATCTGACGCAAGGCCTCATCGTTGCGGAAGCGGTGATGATGGCTGCCGCACCGAAGCTCGGGCGGCAAAAGGCCCACGACGTCGTCTACGACGCCTGCCGCAAGGCCATCGAAGGCGGCGGTCAGCTCGCCGACATTCTCGCCGACGTCCCGGAGATCGCCGAAGCCCTCGGCGGCAAGGAGGCGATCAGGCGTCACTGCGATCCTGCGAACTACCTCGGCCTGTGCGGCCCGATGGTCGATCGCGTTCTCGACATTTCAGGCGCCGGCGCCGCCCGCGACGGCTGATATCGCCCGCGCGCAGCACTCGATCCCACCAATGCGCCACAGAGCGCCGCTTCAGACCAACAGATGATCCCAGGAGGATACGATGGGCACCATGGCGACAACGCCCCGCGACGACATTGTTCTCGAACAGGCCGTCAGGCCAGCTAAGAAAGCCCTATGGAAGAACCTCGGTCTGCAGGTTGCGGTCAGCATGGTTCTCGGAATCATCGTTGGTCTTGTATGGCCCGAATTCGGCGCCTCCTTGAAGATCCTCGGTGATATCTTCCTGCGGCTGATCAAGACGGCGGTCGCGCCGCTGGTCTTTCTCACGGTCGCCGTCGGTATCGTTGCGGCCGGAGACGTCAAACGGGTAGGCAAGGTCGGGCTGATCGCCATGATCTACTTCGAGATCGTCTCGACGGTGGCTCTGGCACTCGGCCTGCTGTTCGGGAACCTCGTCGGCGTCGGCAAGAATCTCGGCCATATCACCGCGCCGGCCGCAGCCACCAAAGGCGCCGAAGCCGCGACCAAGGCGGCGGCAACCTCGCACACGACATTCGACCAGTTCCTGCTCAACGTCTTCCCGGACAATTTCATCGGGGCTTTCGCGCGCGGCGAGTTGCTTCAGGTTCTCGTCATCGCCCTGATCTTCGGTTTCGGGCTGATGGCGCTGTCACCGGAGAAGCGCGCGCCGATCGAGAGCGGATTGAACACGATCTCGACCGCGTTCTTCGAATTCATCCATATCATCATGGCGCTGGCGCCGATCGGAACGTTCGGCGCCGTCGCCTACGCTGTCGGCTCGAACGGAACCGCCGTCCTGATTTCGCTCGCATACTTCGTATTGACGTTCTACGCCTTGATTATCCTGTTCATCGTGGTGGTTCTTGGCGCGATCTGCGCCATGTTCCGCATCAACATCTTCCATCTGCTGCGCTACATCCGCGACGAAATCATCATCATGCTGGGCACCGCCTCCTCAGAAAGCGTATTGCCGCGGCTGCTGGAGACGCTGCCCGCCTATGGCGCCTCGAAGCAGACGGTCGGGCTCGTTCTGCCGACCGGATATGCCTTCAACCTCGATGGTACCTCCCTGTTCATGTCGATGGGCGTGATCTTTCTGGCCAATGCCTATGGCGTGCCGCTCAGCTGGGAGCAGGAAATCGGCATTCTCGCCATCATGCTGCTGACATCGAAGGGCGCGGCCACGGTCTCGGGTGGCTCCTTCGTCGTCTTCGCCGCGACCGTGACGGCATCCGGAATCCTTCCGGTCGACGGCCTCGCCCTGATCTTCGGCGTCTATCGCTTCCTTTCCATTGCGCTGGCGACGTGCAACGTCATCGGCAACACGGTGGCGACCGTCGTCGTCGCAAAGCTGGCCGGCGAATTCGGCGACACCGCCTGGAAGCGTCTCGATGTCCGCGACGGCGAGGGTTAAACTGCATCGTCGGGCGCGATCGCCAATCCAATCGTATCGAAAGGGAGGCCGACTTGGCGCAGTCACGCATCGAACAGGACGCATTCGGCCCGATCGA
>JAQGJF010000184.1 GCA_028290765.1 Tardiphaga sp. | reverse complement strand
GAAGCTGCTGTCGCCGAAATCGCTGAGGCTCGAAGACGAACTCGAACCGCTGTCGAAGCTGGAATTGATGCCGCTGTTGAAGCTCGAATTGAGGCCGCTGTCGAAGCTCGAATTGATGCCGCTGTCGAAGCTCGAATTGATACCGCTGTTGAAGCTCGAGTTGATGCCGCTGTCGAAGCTCGAGTTGATACCGCTGTCGAAGCTCGAATTGATGCCGCTGTTGAAGCTCGAGTTGAGGCCGCTATTGAAGCCCGAATTGATGCCGCTGTTGAAGCTTCCAATGCCGGTGTCCAGGCCGGAATTGAGGCCTGTGTTGAACCCCGAATTCAGGTCGAAACTCGGCATTGTCGGAGTGAAGCCGGACGGCTGGTCCGGAAGCGTCGGCGGTGCGAACTCGGCGGAGGTCAGCGACGGCGCCGACATTTCCGCTGGCGCGGGATCGATCGCGGCCGGCAAGGCCGCGGGTTCCGGAGCGGCCGGCAACGGCTGCTCCGTCGCAGGCGTGGTCGAAAGGTTGAAACTCGGCAGCGTCGCACCGAAGCCGGACGGCTGGTCCGGAAGCGTCGGCGGCGCGAACTCGGTGGAGGTCAGCGACGGCGCCGACATTTCCGCCGGCGCGGAATCGATCGGAGCGGGCTGCACCGACTCTACGGCGGGCAGCGGCGCAGTTGCGTTCGCCCCGTCGAGGCCATTTTGCGCGTCGACCGCCGGCGGCGTCGGACTCGCCGCAGCCGGTGCGCCCACGGCGGGGTTCTGAGCCAGCGCATTTGAATCGACGCCAGGCATCAGGCGCAGCGAATCCATCAGCTGCTGCCCCTGGCTCGCCTGATCCGCCATTTTCGAATCGACATAGGATTGCCGCCGCGCATCGTAATCGGCCTGGCTTTCCGCCTGGAAGCCGGTCATCGGATCGCTGAACGGTGCGCCACCATTGTTCTGATCGAACTCGGCGGCGAACTGATCCGGCCAACCCGGCGACGAAGTGGCCGTTGGCGGCTGATAGCCGGTGAGGCTGTCATACAGCGTCTTGACGCCTTTATCGCCGAGGATGGCGCCGCCGATGCCGCCAACGATGGCCCCACCCAGCGCGCCCCACGGCCCGCCAAATGCGCCGGCTTCGCCCAGCAGATACGCGCCGGTCAGCGAGCCGCTCAGCCGGCCGCCGAAACCGGCGACCTCGTGGCCGGCGCCCAGCGTGTCTCCTTGATTGTAGAGCTGATAGGCATTGTAGCCGGTGATCCCCGCGTCGGCGGCGAGGCCGGCGGCGCCGAGCACGCCGGCGCCGGTGAAGATCTTCGACGCCGTCGGCGATTGGCTGATCACGCCGACGAAATTCGGCGTGAACCGCCCGGTCGCAGCGCCGGTGATTTCGGCCGGAGCCTCGGACACTGGAGCCCGCGGCACGTCGGCAAGCTCGGACGACACGGGTGCCCGCGGCGTGTCGGCGACGGGTGCACCCTCGCGCGCTGCCGGCGAGGTCGACGGAAGTTCCGAAGGCGCGGTGGTTTCGGGCAGCACCGTGCCGGTCTCTGGCACCTCCGCGATACCGGGGGCGCGCGTCTCCGGCATGTCCGTGATCGTATTCCGGACCGAGGCCTGATTGTCCTGAACGATGGGATCGTTCTGGACAATGGGATTGTCCTGGATAGTCGGGATGGTGGAGTTGTCCCGGATGATGGGAGCCGCGTCCGGCAACAGCGCGGGCTGCTCGATCTGCGGCAGGGTCGCTACGTCGCGCGGCGCCACGGTATTGAGCGGCGCAAGCTCGGACGATCCGATCGTTCCCAGGCTTTCCGGCGCGGTCAGTCCCGTCGCCAAGGATCGCCCGGTCGCACTCTCGACCCCTTGCAGCAGTTCCGGACTGGCACCGGCAGGGGCACTGGCAGGGGCACTGGATTGTGTCGACCCGCTCAGCGTGTAGCGACCGCGCCCGGCGTCGTTCAGCCCGCTGGTGAGATCAGTCCGCCCGCTGGCATCGAGCGACGCGCGGACGTCATCGACGTTGCGCGCAAGATCGCCGCGCTGCGCTGCCGTGAGATTCGGGTCGAACGCATTCGCCTGATTGAGCAGTTCGTAGCGCGGAAAATCGACCAGCCGATCGAGGCTCTCCGGCGTGGTGAAGCCCTTGCTCTGCAGATCCGATTGCAATTGTTGAAAGTAGGCCCGGACGTCGGCCGGATCGTTCGACGGAATCATCGGATCCCGGGCGTTCAACGGCAACCGCCCGCCCGGCGTCGCCGCCGAATCCGGCAGCAAGCCCGACATCGCCATCCGCGAATAGGCCTGGATCGAATTGACGCGGCCGGCAAGTTCGGTGCTCTCCGCAGGCGTCAGCGGGACGCTCGGATCGTAAGGGGACGTCGCGGTGTCGAGCAGGTTCTGGATGAAACTGGTGTAGGCCGGGTGCGAGCCGAGATGAGGCGTCTGGCCGCCGCTCAGGGCGGTCGCCACGTCGCGCGGCAACGCAATGCCGTTGGTGGCAAAATCGTTCAAGTCGACGAGGCCGCCGAGCTGCTTCAGGAACGAGTTCTGGGACAATTGCTGGGGGATCAGGTGATGAGCCTGATAGTCGGCCGGAACGTCGATCAACCCGGTAAAGCCATTAGCGGAGTTCAGCATGATCAAGCCTCCGTCTTGCTTGATGGATCTTTAGATTCGAGTCGGGTGGACTTCAGCTTTTCGCGGATCGACGCCGGCGTCGGCAGCGGTTCTGCGCGCGTGCCGAGACGCTCTGCACGCAATCCTTGAACCTTGGCATCCTTGAGCGCGGCCAAAAGATCGTCGGTGACAAAGATCGACGCGGGATGCCACCGCGGCCGCCAGATGTGCGTGTCGTCGATGGCAGCGAGCTCGACATATTTCTGGCCCATCATCAGATTGACGTAGCCCTCGCGCAGCCAGGACTCTTCAGCGCTCATCGGGTCGGTTCGCTTCTGGCGTAGCGATTTCGCTATCGTTTCCGGATCCGGCGGCTGCATCTCCATCGCGACGAAATCCAGACAGTCGATGCGCTTGAGCAGATTGCACAGGTGCCATTCACCGGGCACCTCGGTGTCGTCCTTCCATCGCAGCTTGAACGGACGGAATTCGGCCTCCCCGGGGGCGACGCGTTCCAGGACGGATTTCATGCCGGCGCTGACCACCGGCGCCCTGGCCCCGGTCAGGATCAACTCCGGAATCTGCTTGCGCGGCTTGGAAAGCAGACGTGCCTCGGAGGGAAGCGACTTGTCGTACCAGCGCTCGATCTGCTCGAAGGGGACCGACGCGGTCAACGCCACATTCCAGCCGCTCACCTCCACCTCGACCGGCGTGCCGAACGGCCATGCAGGCTCGATTTCGTAGACTCGTCGTGGTGCGCTGACCATGGCTGATGCTCTCCTAGGCGGCGGCGGGCACGGTGGCCTGCAGCACCGGCAATCCCTGAACACGGCGCGATACGATGTGATGGATCCGGATACGGTCGAATTCGCCGGCGCCGAGCGTGTCGCCGTCGCGCAGCACCGCGCCATGTTCCAGCACGTAGACCGCGAGACCAGCGACCTTGGTGACGATTTCGCCGGGGTCGACGCCCGCGCCCTCGAATTCGATCTCGCGATCGGCGAACGGCGTCAGGCCGAAGGTGATGGCGCCGGTGCTCCGGCCGTCGCGGAACGGATGGATGCTGACCCACAGCGAAAACGGGAGACGCGGATACGGAGCAAAGGCCTCGCGTGACATCTGCTCCCAGCGTTCGGCAGAACCGACGACAAGCCCATCCCATAGGACCGCAGCGGCCGGGATGGTCGCAATCAGACCTCCGGCCACCGCCGTCACGGCGCGCGCAGCCTGAATCTGCTGTGCCGGGGTCTCGGCCCGCCCGACCGTCGACACGACGACATGCGCGGCATGCCCGCCAAGAACATCCAGCGCGGCCGGCCAGGTTGCGACGGCGCGCCGGCCCGGCAATTCCCAGCTCTCACGCGGGACCGGCATCGGCATGACCATCAGCATGACGTTCTGACCGGCGCAACGGATCACCGGCGCCGCTGTTCCCGGCGCCGCTTCGGGCAGGTCAATCTCAATTCCGGGATGTCGTTTGCGCAACACGTCGACGATCGCCGCGAGATCGAGGACGACGGGCCGCGCGAACAGAACGAAGGCCAGGTGACGATCCATCATATTCATGTCCCCTTATGTGTCCCGTGAAAGGGAGTTGCCGGGAGCCTTGCAATCTCAAAACCTTGCAATCTCAAAACGACGCGTCGTTACGACCTGCATTCGGTTTGCCGAAACCCTCGGCCAGTTATGTCACGAACGGCGGCCGAGTTTGAGCCCAATCTGTTCGCCAGGCGGCATCGAGTCGGCGCGCCGATGCCATCCTTGGCGAGCCAGCCAACCAGGCTGGCGTCCGGCGAGATCGTCAGGATTCTGTCATCGAACGTGTGACTGTCGGATGACGCGCCCGCTTCCCCTAGTCGCCGCAACCGGCCGGGAGATGGTGCCAACTGCACGCCCGTCACGGAAGCTTCAGGCGCGCTGGAAGTGTTTGAAGCGTCACTCACTTCGCTCATCTGCGTTCTCCCAGAACCGCGACCAGACTGTCCTAGCCCTGCCGGATTTTACCGTCGCGCGCCAAACGAACGCCGAGTACGGCTGCGGGTTCGCGAAAATCGCGATGTGCATGGAAGCCATGACCGGATCGCGGGTTCCTTTGGCCGAAGCGAATCCGCTCAGCGTTCCTGGCCGGCGCCGTCGCGGGTGAATGGACAGGTGTCGATCTTCACTTCCGCAGACTGTCCTTCGCGGACGAATCCGATGACGCGATTCTCAACAAAGGCCTCGATCATCACCGGCGTGCCCGCCAGCGGCCTACAGCGTCTGCACGTCGACCACGCCAGACACCGCCTTGATGGCGCCGGCGATCTGCGGCGAGACGCGGAAACGACCCGGCAGTTTCATTTCAACCTCGGTTTCGAGGTCGAGCATGATCACCAGCGAGACGTCGCCGTCCCCGGCGCCGGCCGTGGGCGGCGAGCTGACCGTGGGGGCCTGGCCATTTTCGGGGATTTGCAGCCGCCTGGCGATCGAATCCAGCGGCCTGGTGTCGCGCAGAAAGATCCGGAGCCCCTTCTGGGTCTTGGCCGCGGCAGCGTCCAGCGGCTCGGCGTGCAGCACGCGGGCGCGAACATCCTCGCCCTGCAATTCGGCCCCGAGCTGCAGCAGGACTGCAGTGCCCGGTTCCAGCACGTCGCGGTACTGCGCGAGCCCTTCGGAAAACAGCACCGCCTCGAAATGGCCGGTCGGATCGGACAGGCCCATGATGCCCATCTTGTTGCCGGTCTTGGTGCGCCGTT